>NZ_CDWWEW010000089.1:0-14900 GCF_977966315.1 Frankia sp. CeRuru1 | reverse complement strand
CCCATGGTGATGTCGGGACGAGTGGGCCGGGTGTCCTGTTACAGTCGCCTAACCGACCTCGGCGACCGGCCGGGGGAGGCGATCCGCACTGGGCAGGATGTCCACTTCCCGTCGGTCCGCAATCCCAGCAGGAGGAGCCGTGCTCACCGCCTTCACGCGGGCATTCCGCACGCCTGACCTGCGCAAGAAGCTGCTGTTCACCGTCGGTATCGTGGTGCTGTTCCGGTTCGGCAGCGTCATGCCGTCGCCGGGTGTCTCGACGTCGGCAGTGAACACCTGCCTGGACTCGGCGAGTGCCGACAGCAGCAACGTCTACTCGCTGATCAACCTGTTCAGTGGTGGGGCTCTGCTGCAGCTGTCCATCTTCGCGCTTGGCATCATGCCGTATATCACATCGAGTATCATCATTCAGTTGCTCGTTGTGGTGATCCCTCGGCTGGAGCAGCTGAAGAAGGAGGGCAGCTCGGGCGAGCAGAAGCTTACGCAGTACACCCGGTACCTGACGATCGCCCTCGGTCTTCTGCAGGCCACCGGCATCGTGGCGCTGGCCCGCAGCGGCCGGCTGTTCCCCGACTGTTCGGCCGCCATCATCCCGGACACGAGCCTGTTCCGGATCGCGACAATTGTCATCACGATGACAGCGGGTACCTCGGTCATCATGTGGATGGGTGAGCTGATCACCGCCCGAGGGGTCGGCAACGGCATGTCGCTGCTGATCTTCACCTCGATCGCGGCGAGGCTTCCCTCCGAAGGCGGACGCATTCTCCAGGTCGCCGGCGGTGTGGTGTTTGGCCTGGTGCTCCTGCTCGGTCTCGCGATCGTCGTGTTCGTCGTGTTCGTCGAGCAGTCTCAGCGTCGCATCCCGGTCCAGTACGCCAAGCGTCTGATCGGGCGGCGGATGTACGGCGGGACGTCGACCTACCTGCCGATCAAGGTCAACCAGGCCGGGATCATCCCCGTCATCTTCGCGTCCTCGCTGCTGCAGCTCCCTCAGCTCGCCGGACAGGTGTGGAGCAACCAGAGCTTCCAGGACTTCGAGCAAAGATACCTCTCCAGGGGAGACCATCCACTCTATCTGGTGACATATTTTGCACTCATCATCTTCTTCACCTATTTTTATGTTGCGATCACCTTCAACCCGACGGAGGTCGCGGACAATATGAAGAAGTATGGTGGGTTCATCCCCGGGATCAGGCCGGGGAACCCGACGGCGGAGTACCTCAAACATGTACTCGACCGAATCACGCTCCCGGGATCGCTGTTCCTTGGCGTGATCACGGTTCTTCCGTTGGCACTGCTGAACCTGACCAAGGACCAGCCGTTCCCCTTCGCGGGCACGTCGGTTTTGATCATGGTGGGGGTTGGGCTGGAAACCGTGAAGCAGATCGAAAGCCAGCTCATGCTCCGTAATTACGAAGGTTTCCTCCGGTAGTGCGCCTCGTACTGGTCGGGCCGCCCGGTGCCGGAAAGGGCACCCAGGCCGCGTTCATTGCCCAGGCGCGGTCGATCCCCAAGATCTCCACCGGGGACATCTTCCGGGCGAATGTGCGACAGGGAACGGAACTGGGCGTCAAGGCCAAGGCCTTCATGGATGCCGGTGATCTCGTACCGGACGAGATCACCATCGGTATGGTCCGCAACCGCTTGGCCGAGGACGACGCGGTCAAGGGATTCCTGCTCGATGGTTTCCCTCGCAACGTCCCGCAGGCCGAGGTGCTCGGGCAGATGCTCGATGGCATGGGGACCCGTCTGGACGTGGTGCTCGAGCTCGTCGTCGACGACGACGAGGTGGTGCGCCGGCTGTCCGGTCGGCGAACCTGTCGGAACTGCGGTCATATCTGGCACATCGACTTCGACCCGCCGTCGGTCGAGGGCGTCTGTGACCGGTGTGGTGGCGAGCTGTTCCAGCGCGACGACGACCGGTCGGAGACGGTCCGTCATCGGCTCGAGGTCTACGCGGACCAGACGTCGCCGCTGGTGGCGTACTACGCCGAAAAGGGCATCCTGATCGGTATCGACGCCACCGGACCGGTGGACAACGTCACCGACCGCGCGCTCGACGCCCTGCGGCACTACGGCGACTGAACCCGTCGGCCTGGTCCGGGCCGCGGACCAGGCTGAACGTGGCTCCCGAGCTTTTCGCGGAAGATCGTTGGAGTACGTCCTGCGGGGGTCGGCGGCTAACATCGGAAACGGACACAACACGAACACGGACCGGGGCGACGAGCGTGGCGCGACGAGAACACGTCCAGATCAAGACGGCGGCGGAGATCGCCAAGATGCGGGTTGCTGGCCTGCTCGTCGCGAAGACGCTGGCGCGGCTGCGTGACGCGGTCGTCCCCGGGGTCACCACGGCCGAGCTGGACGCCCTTGCCGAGAAGACGATCCGGGACGACGGCGGTATCCCGTCCTTCAAGGGCTATGCCCAGCCGCCGTATCCGGCCTCGATCTGCAGCTCGGTCAACAACGAGGTGGTGCACGCCATCCCCACCCGCAAGCGGGTGCTGCGCGAGGGCGACATCATCTCGATCGACTGCGGGGCGATCGTGGACGGCTGGCATGGGGACGCCGCGATCACCGTGCCGGTCGGTGAGGTCGCCCCGGAGGTTCTCGCGATGATCGACACGTGCGAGGGCGCGCTGTGGGCGGGCCTCGCCGCCGCCCAGCTCGGTGGAAAGCTCACCGACATCAGCGCCGCCGTCGAGCGGCATGTCCGTCCACATGGCTACGGCATCGTCGATCACTACGGGGGCCACGGCATCGGCAGCGAGATGCACCAGCCCCCCCACGTGCTCAACCACGGCCGGCCCGGCCGTGGCATCCGGCTGATCGAGGGCCTTGCGCTGGCCATCGAGCCCATGATCACCATGGGGTCGCCGGACACGGCCGTGCTCCCCGACGACTGGACCGTCGTGACCCGCGACGGCAGCCTCGCCGCCCACATCGAGCACTCGGTGGCAATCACTCCGCGTGGGCCGTGGGTGCTGACGGCGCCGGACGGCGGAGCGGCGAAACTCACCGAGCTCGGGGTCGCCTGCGGGCAGCCGGCTGACGCCCCGTCTGGAACCGGCTGAACCGGCTGAGGTCGCGTCGACTCTGAGCGGGGGTCGTGTTGACCCTTGACGGGGGTCGCCGCGTACACTCTTTAGCTGGCGGTCTTCTCACGCCGGTGTGCTCCACCGTGTCGATAGCAGTCCTGTCCATGGCAGTTGCGGTCGGTGGCAGTGTGGTTGGTGGGTTCGGGCTCCTCTCGGGGTAGTTCAAGCCTCTGACCTTGGCTTTTCCGAATATTTCGGAGGGCCGACCGGTCGCGGCCGAGCCGCCGTCCCATAGCCGACGTCAGGACAGCGGAGGACATGCCGAAGAAGGACGGGGCCATCGAGATCGAAGGCCGTGTGGTGGAGCCGCTCCCGAACGCGATGTTCCGGGTGGAGCTCCAGAACGGTCATCGTGTTCTCGCCCACATCAGCGGGAAGATGCGCCAGCACTACATCCGGATCCTGCCGGAGGACCGCGTCGTGGTCGAGCTCTCGCCCTACGACCTGTCCCGCGGCCGCATCGTCTACCGCTACAAGTAGTCGATCTCTTCTCACTCGCCCGTAGCTCCACTCAATCGCCACGCGCGGCCCGCGGCTGCGCAGGAGGTCCGCAACAGCCGTGAAGGTCAAGCCCAGCGTCAAGAAGATCTGCGACAAGTGCAAGGTGATCCGTCGCCACGGGCGAGTCATGGTCATCTGCGACAACCTTCGTCACAAGCAGCGTCAGGGCTGATGTCCTGACGGGTGCGGCCTCGTCCCGGCGGGTGGCGCAGCACGTGCCGCCCGCCGAGAGGCGGCCCACCGCATCCAAGCGATGCCAGGCGTCCCATCCGGGACGACCCACCCCCGGTCGGAGGCCGGGGCCCGCCCGGCCCGGCGCCGGCCGGGACGGCATCGCCCGAGACCTCCGGCCGCAGGAAGGAAACATCCGTTCATGGCACGCCTCTCCGGCGTCGACCTTCCCCGCGAGAAGCGGGTTGAGATCGCTCTGACCTACATCTTCGGGATCGGCCGCAGCCGCTCCCGGGACACCCTCGCCGCCACCGGGGTCAACCCGGACACGCGTGTTCGTGATCTGAGCGAGGAAGAGATCGTCAGACTGCGCGACTGGATCGACGCGAACTACCGGGTCGAGGGTGACCTCAACCGGGAGATCAAGCAGGACATTCGCCGCAAGATGGAGATCGGATGCTACCAGGGGCTCCGTCACCGGCGTAACCTGCCCGTCCACGGCCAGCGCACGCACACCAACGCGCGCACCCGCAAGGGCCCGCGCCGCGCCATCGCCGGCAAGAAGAAGGCCGGCAAGAAGTAGTCAGGGTCCCCGGCGGACCGCTCGGGCCCGCCGCCGCCGACCACTGATCGACGACCTCGTACACGGAGACCACACGCGAACATGCCTCCCAAGACGCGCGCAGCCGGCGCCAAGAAGGTCCGGCGCAAGGAAAAGAAGAACGTCGCCCACGGACATGCTCACATCAAGAGCACGTTTAACAACACGATCGTCTCCATCACCGACCCGTCCGGGAACGTGATCTCCTGGGCCTCGGCGGGCCATGTCGGCTTCAAGGGCTCCCGCAAGTCCACGCCCTTCGCCGCCCAGATGGCGGCCGAGAACGCGGCCCGCAAGGCGCAGGAGCACGGGATGCGCAAGGTCGACGTCTTCGTAAAGGGCCCGGGTTCCGGCCGGGAGACCGCGATTCGTTCCCTGCAGGCCGCGGGCCTCGAGGTCGGTGCGATCCAGGACGTCACCCCGACCCCGCACAACGGTTGCCGCCCGCCCAAGCGGCGCAGGGTGTGACCATGCGGCGAGGCGGTCGCGGCCGGAGCTCCACGCCGGCCGGTGTCGTGGCGTTGCGTTCGAGTTCGCGCCAGGAAACGAGAGAGAAGGATTAGATGGCCCGTTACACCGGCGCGGACTGCAAGCGTTGCCGCCGCGAGAAGACCAAGCTGTTCCTCAAGGGCAGCAAGTGCGACACCCCGAAGTGCCCGATCGAGATCCGGCCCTACCCGCCGGGCGAGCACGGCCGTGGCCGCACCAAGGACTCCGAGTACCTGCTGCAGAAGCGCGAGAAGCAGAAGTGCGCCCGAATCTACGGCGTGCTGGAGAAGCAGTTCCGGGGCTACTACGACGAGGCGAATCGCCGGGCCGGCAAGACCGGTGACGAGCTGCTGAAGATCCTTGAGTCGCGGCTCGACAACGTCGTGTACCGGGGTGGCTTCGCACCCTCGCGGGACGCCGCCCGTCAGGCCGTCCGGCACGGCCACGTCCAGGTGAACGGCCGCAAGGTCGACATCCCCAGCTATCGGATCAGCGAGAACGACATCGTCGAGATCGCGCCGAAGGCCCGGGAGCTCACCCCGTTCATCGTGGCCCGGGAGACCGCGGGTCAGGGTCGGGCCGTTCCGGCCTGGCTGGAGGTGATCCCGAGCCAGCTGCGGATCCTGGTGCACTCGCTGCCGGCGCGGCAGGTGATCGACACTCAGGTGCAGGAACAGCTGATCGTCGAGCTCTACTCCAAGTAGGGTCTGCCGGCGTCGTCCCCGCAGTCAGGGGGCGGAGCACACTGGAGTCCGGGCGGGCCTCCGCCCGGACACCACCCCGTGGGCGGAACGGACCGATGTTCCGCTCACCGGCTCCCGTCAGGGGGCCTGCACCACACGGCGTCATATGGCGGTCGCCGTGGTCGGAAGGACGTTCTCATGTTGATCGCTCAGCGTCCCACCCTCATCGAAGACCCGATCTCCGAGTTCCGTTCACGCTTCGTGATCGAGCCGCTGGAGCCGGGCTTCGGCTACACCCTCGGTAACTCGTTGCGCCGGACCCTGTTGTCCTCCATTCCCGGTGCCTCGGTCACCAGCATCCGCATCGACGGCGTGCTGCACGAGTTCTCCACCGTGCCCGGCGTCAAGGAGGACGTGACCGACCTGATCCTGAACCTCAAGGAACTGGTCGTCAGCTCCGACAACGACGAGCCGACCGTGATGTACCTGCGCAAGCAGGGCCCCGGCGAGGTCACGGCGGCGGACATCGCCCCGCCGGCGGGCGTCGAGGTGCACAACCCCGAGCTGCGGCTCGCCATTCTGAACGACAAGGGCAAGCTCGAGATCGAGCTGACCGTCGAGCGGGGGCGCGGGTACGTCAGCGCGGCCCAGAACAAGCAGGCCGGCCAGGAGATCGGGCGGATCCCGATCGACTCGATCTACTCGCCGGTGCTGAAGGTGACCTACAAGGTCGAGGCCACCCGCGTCGAGCAGCGGACCGACTTCGACCGGCTCATCGTTGACGTCGAGACCAAGCCGTCGATCTCCCCGCGAGACGCGATGGCCAGCGCCGGCAAGACCCTGGTCGGCCTGTTCGGGCTGGCGCAGGAGCTCAACGCCGAGGCGGAGGGCGTCGACATCGGCCCGTCCGCCGCGGACGCGGCGCTGGCGGCCGACCTCGCGTTGCCCATCGAGGAGATGGACCTGACCGTCCGCTCCTACAACTGCCTCAAGCGTGAGGGCATCCACACGATCGGCGAGCTGGTCTCCCGTAGCGAGGCCGACCTGCTCGACATCCGTAACTTCGGGCAGAAGTCGATCGATGAGGTCAAGACGAAGCTGGGCGCGATGGGCCTGCAGCTCAAGGACTCCCCGCCCGGGTTCGACCCGCGCCAGGCCGTGGACACCTACGGCACCGACGCGTACAGCCCGTCGTTCTCCGACCCGTCCGACGACGGCGCGGAGTTCGTCGAGACCGAGCAGTACTGATCTCCACGAGGGCCTCCGCTTCCGGCGGGGGCCCTCGGCGACCCTCCGGTGGCGAGAGCCGCGTCCTTCGGGCGGGCAGCCTGGCTAGGCCGGTGACCAGCAGGACAGTGAAAGGAACGAGGAGCACTCATCATGCCCACGCCAACCAAGGGCGCCCGGCTCGGCGGCAGCCCCGCACATGAGCGGCTGCTGCTGGCCAACCTCGCCACCGCGCTGTTCGAGCACGGCGGCATCACCACCACCGAGGCGAAGGCCAAGCGGCTGCGTCCGTACGCCGAGCGTTTGGTGACCTTCGCCAAGCGGGGGGACCTGCACGCCCGCCGGCGCGTCATGCGCCAGGTACGCGACAACTCGGTCGTGCACACCCTGTTCACCGAGATCGGTCCGCGCTACGCGAACCGGAACGGTGGCTACACCCGGATCATCAAGATCGGCAACCGGAAGGGTGACAACGCCCCGCTGGCCCGGATCGAGCTGGTCGAGGCGCTGACTATCGGCCAGCAGGCCGTCAGTGAAGCCGAGCGGGCGCGGGACACTCGTTTCGAGGCTCGTCGCAAGCCCACCGGCGCCACCGCGGAGGCTGCGGAGGACTTGGCCCAGGAGTCGCCGACCGCGGCTGTTGTGGCAGCCGAGGCCGCGGAGCCGGTGGACACCCCCGCCGAAGGGGCCGCCGGCAAGCCGACGACCGGGCAGGCGGACGACTCCGGCACCGGGGAGGACTCCGCAAACTGAGATCCGGGCCGAAGGCCGGAATCTTCGGCCTTCGGCCCGGATCTCGCGTCTTGGAGTAGATCCGCGCAGGCCCGCCGCCCATGATGGGCGGCGGGCTTTCGTTTTAGTGCCGTCGCACCGCCGCGTCGTCGCTTGCACGGGGGAGAGACAGATGTCCGATCCGGGAGTTTCCGCGGGACGATGTCCCGCGGGTCGCGAGGCGGCTGCCCGCCGGTGATGACGATGACCGACGGGCTGGTTCGGCTGCGGCTGAACCTCTCCTACGACGGGACGCCGTTCGCAGGATGGGCCCGCCAGCCCGGCCAACGCACCGTGCAGGGCGATGTGGAGGATGCCCTTATGCGGGTGGCGCGGTTGCCGGCGGTACGGCTCACCGTCGCCGGACGGACCGATTCGGGCGTCCACGCCGTCGGCCAGGTAGCGCATGTTGATCTCCCGGACGACGTGCCGCTCGGCGGCCTCGCGCGGCGGCTGAACGGTGTCCTGGACCGGGCCGTGCGGATCATCGGGCTCGCCCCGGCACCGCCCGGCTTCGACGCCAGATTCTCCGCACTCTCCCGCCGCTACGTCTACCGCATCACCGACGCTCCGTATGGAGCCGAACCCCTGCGGCGCTTCGACACCCTGGCCTGGCCTCGTCCGCTCGACGTGCCCGCGATGGCGGCGGCGGCGCTGTTCCTGGTTGGCGAGCATGACTTCGCCGCGTTCTGCCGGCGCCGGGAAGGCGCGACGACCGTCCGCACGCTGCTGCGCCTCGATGTGCTCCGCCGGCCTGACGGGGTCGTCGTGGCCGACGTCGAGGCCGACGCCTTCTGCCACTCCATGGTCCGGGCGCTGGTCGGCGCCCTGCTTGCCGTCGGGGAGGGCCGCAAGCCGCCCCAGTGGCCCGCGGCGGTGCTGCACCGAGGCGTCCGGGACCCTGCCGTCACCGTTGCGCCGGCGCACGGCCTGACGTTGGTGGACGTGCGTTACCCGCCCGATCCCGAGTTGGCCGCCCGAGCCGAGGTCACCCGGGCCGTTCGGATTCCCCCCACGCCGTCCGGTTGAGGGTGGGGCCTGGTCGCCGGTGGGGCCTGGTCGCCGGTGGGTCAGTGGCGCGGGCCGTGGCCGAGTACTGCTCGGTCTCCGATGGGCTCGGTCGCGAGTGTGCTCAGATCGGTCTGGGCGTTCCGCAGCGCGGGATCGGTCCCTGCTCCCTGGGTGCCGTCGGTGTAGGCGACCTGCGTGTAGATGAGGTAGTGCCCGCGGGTGATCGCGCCCCGCCACGAGTTGTTCCCACCCGGGCCGGTGATCCGCGCGTTCGGAATCGAGTTGGCCGGGACGGGGAGGGGCACGATGCCACCGCGCCCCTGGTTGAGGATGCCCGCGGTGGCGGTGGCGGTGGCGAGCTCGTCGAGGACGAAGACGGTGACACCGGCCAGCACCTGGTGTCCGCTGTCCCCCGGGGTGCTGAGGAACAGCGTCCGCACCACCTGCCGGCAGCGCCGGTCCTTGAGCTGCGTGACCAGACCACCGGTGAGATCTGGGCAGCCGTTGTCCAGTTTGCGGGCGAGCCGCCGGTAGTTCCGTCCCTCGGCCTCGACCTGCTCGTCGGAGAAGAACTCGTCGGCGGTTACCGGGTCGGAGTCGAGGGTCGCGCTGTTGAGGAAGCCGGCCGGGATTGGTGGGAGCGTCTGCCGAGTGGTGGGCGTCTCGTGCCCGTTGTCCCCGCTGCGCACCGCCACGACCGCGACCGCCGCGACGAGGACGAGGACGGCCCCGGCGACGCCGGCCAGCAACCGCCGAGCGCCGCGGACCCCACGGTCCCCGGCCTGGTCCTGAGTGCTCCGCCCCCACCTCGACGGGTACGCGCCACGGGCGCTCGATGCGGCGGTGGCGGACGGTGCCGACCCGTCGACCGGATCGCCGTCGCCGAATCCGCCATCAGCCGCGGCGGGTAGGTGGGATTCGCCGGTTTCACCGATGCGGGTGGGACCGCCAGTAACGGCATCTGTGCCGGGGGAGACACCCGGATAGGCCGGCGTGTCCGAGTCCCGTGGACGGGATGCCGGGCGCTCATAGCGGGTCGGACCGGACGGCGGTACGGATGCGGCGCCGGTCCCGGCTGGCTCCGTGCCCAAGCTCGTGGTGGTCGGGGACGGTGTTATGCCGAGCGGTGTGGTGTTGGGCTGCGTGGTGTCGGGCGGTGTGATCCGCAGGGAGGTCGGCTTCGGCGAGAACGAGTACGTCCGGGATCCCCCGAACAGGGGATCGTCGGCCGGGGGAGTCCAGCCGTCGAGGTCGGGGTGCGGGCCACCCGGGCGGGGAATCGTCACTGCTGTCGGGCCCGTGGTGCCTCCCCGGTCGGCCGGACCGGTTGCCGGACCGCCGCCCTCCGGCGCGCCGGCCGACCGGCGGCCCTCGGCCGGCGCGGGAAAGGTCCGATCGTGGCCGGCGCCTCCGGACAGCGGGGTCGGCCCCTCGTGCCCGGGGGCTTCGTGCCCCTCGCGCCCGTCGGATCGCCCGCTGCCCATCTCCGTCATCCTGGTGAGAATAGCCAGCTTGTCGGCGAGATTCAGCGCGGTCAGGTGTCCATGGTCGGTGGCCGGGCCGCCTGCATGTCCGTCTCCCCTGCATGTCCGCACTGCCGGTACTGCCGGTACTGCCGGTACTGCCGCTTTCCGTGCCCCCCGGGTGGACCGGCCCCCCGGGTGGACCGCTCCGATCGCCTGGTAACCTCAAAGACTGCTGCGCGTGACACGTCCCGTCTGCGCGCTCCACATTCTTGACGAGATCATTCTTGACGAGATCCGTGAGAGGCCCCTTGGGAGTCTCCTGGCGGGATCGTCCGAACGAGAAGGCAGACCTGTGCGCACGTACCAGCCCAAGCCCGCGGATGTCCAGCGTGTGTGGCACGTCATCGATGCCACCGACGTGGTGCTCGGTCGGCTGGCGACCCAGGCCGCCACGCTCCTGCGTGGAAAGCACAAGCCGTACTTCGCTCCACACATCGACACCGGCGACTTCGTCGTCGTGATCAACGCGGGCAAGGTCGCCCTGAGTGGGAACAAGCGGGAGCAGGCCCAGTACCACCGGCACTCCGGTTTCCCGGGCGGTCTGCGCAGCACCTCCTACGGGGAGCTGCTCGATACCCGTCCGCAGATTATCGTCGAGAAGGCGATCAAGGGCATGCTGCCGAAGAACAAACTCGGCCGAGCCCAGGGGACCAAGCTGAAGGTCTATGCGGGTCCGACCCACCCGCATCAGGCGCAGCAGCCCACCCCATTCGAGATCATCCAGGTCGCGCAGTAGCCGCGGACCTCCTGAGCCGGTCGCCGGGCGGGGTCCTCCCGCCCGCCGGTACCGGCCCCGGGAACCACGCATCAACCGAGGAAGGAACGCGACGTGGCTGTCGTGACCGACGTACAGGGCAATCCCCGCGCCACCGGGCGGCGCAAGGAGGCGGTCGTCCGGGTGCGTCTGCTCCCGGGGACCGGGCAGTGGACGCTCAACGGGCGCACGCTTGAGCAGTATTTCCCGAACAAGGTGCACCAGCAGCTCGTCAACGAGCCGCTCAAGGCACTGGATCGGACGGAGTCGTACGACATCGTCGCCCGGCTGCACGGCGGCGGCGTCTCCGGGCAGGCCGGTGCGCTGCGGCTCGCCCTCGCCCGCGCGTTGACGCTGGCGGAGGAGGAGTCCCGGCCTACCCTGAAGAAGGCCGGCTTCCTGACCCGTGACGCTCGGGTCAAGGAGCGTAAGAAGTACGGGCTCAAGAAGGCCCGCAAGGCTCCGCAGTACAGCAAGCGCTGACCTTGGATCCCCTTCGCGGGCGTGCCCCCGGAGGCGCGCTCCTGGAGGGGATCGGTGCCACCGGTGCCCCCTCGGTCTCCGCCACGATCTTCGACAAGGGAGACCTCAATGGTGAGGCTCTTTGGCACCGACGGCGTCCGAGGTGTCGCCAACATCGATCTGACCGCCGAGCAGGCGTTGTCGCTGGCTTCCGCGGCGGTCGAGGTTCTCGCTGGGCCGAACCGGGCGAGTGGGCCCTCCAGGTCCGGTAAGCCGGTAGTGGTCGTCGGCCGGGACACGCGGCCCTCCGGGGAGTTCCTGGAGGCCGCGGTGGTCGCCGGGCTCGCAGCCTCCGGTGCCGACGTGGCCCGGATCGGGGTGGCACCCACGCCCGCGGTGGCTTACGCCGTCGCAGCCAGCGGCGCGATGTTCGGTGTCATGCTCTCCGCCAGCCACAACCCGATGCCGGACAACGGCATCAAGCTGTTCGCCGCCGGCGGCCTCAAACTGCCCGACGAGGTCGAGGACGCCATCGAGCGGCGGATGGCCCTACCTCCCAGCCGCCGTCCCGTCGGCGCCGACGTCGGTCGGGTCCACGACGAACCGGTTCTCCTCGACCGGTATGCGGCGCATCTGCTGGCCACGCTGCCGGTGCCGCTCGACGGCCTGCGGGTCGTCGTCGACTGTGCCCAGGGCGCCGCCTCCACCTTGGCCCCTCGGGTGCTGCGGGCGGCCGGAGCCGATGTCGTCGCGCTGCACGCCGACGGCGACGGGACAGCGATCAACGACGGCAGCGGTGCCACCCATCTCGACAGCCTGCGTGCCGCGGTCGTGGCGTACGGTGCCGACGTCGGCATCGCCCACGACGGCGACGCGGACCGTTGCCTCGCCGTGGACGCGACCGGTGAGGTCGTCGACGGCGACCAGATCCTGGCGATGTGTGCTCTGGCGCTGGCCGAGCGGGGTGAGCTGGTCGACGACACGGTGGTGGTCACCGTGATGTCGAATCTGGGCTTTCACCACGCGATGCGGGAGGCCGGTATCACCGTCGTCACCACACCCGTCGGGGACCGGTACGTGCTGGAGGCGATGCGCGCCGGAGGCTACGTGCTCGGCGGTGAGCAGAGCGGGCACGTGGTGTTCCTGGACTACGCGACGACCGGCGACGGGTTGTTGACGGCGTTGCGGATCCTGGGCCGGGTCGCCGAGACCGGACAACCGCTCGGCGAGCTCACCAAGGCGATGACCCGGTTGCCCCAGGTGTTGGTGAACGTGCGTGGCGTCGACCGGACGCAGGTGGACACCAATGAGGAACTGCTGCGGGCCGTCGCCCTGGCCAAGGCGGAACTCGGTGACGAGGGTCGGGTGCTGCTGCGGTCGTCCGGCACCGAACCCCTCGTGCGGGTGATGGTCGAGGCGGGCACCGACGCCGCCGCGCGGGCGGTCGCACAGCGGCTCGCTGCCGTCGTGCGCACCGCGTTGCCGCCGGCGCGCTGACCGATCCCGTCGCTGACCGGTCCCGCCGCGGCGACAAGCGGACACCTTGCCCCGAGCGTCCCCCGGTACGCTCTCACCTCCGGGAACCTGCGTACGCTGAGCCGCATGTGCGGGATCATCGGTTACGTCGGCGACCAGGCGGCACTGGATGTCGCATTGAACGGTCTGCGGCGGTTGGAGTACCGGGGTTACGACTCGTCGGGTGTCGCCGTGGTCGGCGCCGGGGCACTGCGGACGGCGCGTCGTGCCGGCAAGCTGTCCAACCTCGAGAAGCTGCTCGCCGAGAATCCGGATTCCAGGCTGATGCCCGGCACCACCGGCATGGGGCATACCCGGTGGGCCACGCACGGTGGACCGACCGATGCGAACGCCCATCCGCACACCGACTGCACCGGCGCTATCGCCGTCATCCACAACGGGATCATCGAGAACTTTGCCGCATTGCGGGTCGAGCTGGAGACGGTCGGCCACGAGCTCGCCAGTGAGACCGACACGGAGGTCGTCGCCCATCTCCTCGAAGTCGAGCTTGCTGGTGCCGGCGCTGGTGCCGACCGCGGGTACGACGGGGGCGCGCATCCGCTGACCGCCGCGCTGCGACGGGTCTGCCGGCGGCTGGAAGGCGCGTTCACCCTGGTCGTGCTGCACCGCGACTTCCCGGAGGTGGTTGTCGGGGCCCGGCGCAACAGCCCGCTAGTCGTGGGGCTCGGTCAGGGGGAGACCTTCCTCGCCAGCGACGTCTCGGCCTTCATCGCCCACACCCGGGAGGCGCTGGAGATCGGGCAGGATCAGGTGGTCGAGGCCCGCCGGGACGGCGTGACGGTGACCGACTTCGGCGGCCAGATCATCGAGGGCCGGCGGTACCACGTCGACTGGGATGCCAGCGCCGCCGAGAAGGGCGGCTACCCGTACTTCATGCTCAAGGAGATCAGCGAGCAGCCGACCGCCCTGGCAGACACGCTGCGCGGTCGGCTTTCCGCCGATGGTGCGATCGTGCTCGACGAGGAGCGGCTGTCTGTCCAGGATTTCCGGGACGTGGACAAGGTCTTCATCGTCGCCTGCGGCACCGCCTACCACGCCGGCCTCATCGCAAAGTACGCGATCGAGCACTGGACCAGGCTGCCCTGCGAGGTCGAGATGGCCTCGGAGTTTCGCTACCGCGACCCGGTGCTCGACCGGTCCACCCTCGTCATCGCGATCAGCCAGAGCGGCGAGACGCTGGACACGCTGATGGCGGTCAAACACGCGCGCGAGCAGAAGGCACGGGTGCTGGCCATCTGCAACACCAACGGTTCTACGATCCCTCGGGAGTCCGATGCGGTGCTGTACACCCGCTGCGGCCCGGAGGTGGGGGTCGCGTCCACCAAGACCTTCCTCGGGCAGGTCGCCGCGTGCCTTCTCGTTGGCCTGTTCCTGGCCCAGGTGCGCGGCGTGCTCTACGGCGACGAGGTCGCTGCGTACGTCGAGCGGCTCCAGCGTATGCCCGAGCTGATCGAACGGACGCTGGGAACGGTCGAGCCGGTGCGGGAGCTCGCCCGTGCCTTGGCCGACGCGAGGGCGGTGCTCTTCCTCGGTCGTCATGTGGGGTACCCGGTGGCCCTGGAAGGGGCCCTCAAGCTCAAGGAACTCGCCTATATGCACGCCGAGGGGTTCCCGGCGGGGGAGCTCAAGCACGGGCCGATCGCGCTCATCGAGCCCGGCCTGCCGGTGTTCGTCGTTGTGCCGTCCCCACGGGGTCGTGCCAACCTGCACGGAAAGATCGTTTCCAACATCCAGGAAGTCCGGGCGCGTGGCGCCCGCACGATTGTGATCGCGGAAGAGAGCGACACCGCCGTCGAACCGTTCGCCGATCATCTCATCCGCGTGCCCGCGACCGCGTCGCTGTTCGCGCCCCTGGTTACGACGCTACCGCTGCAGGTCTTCGCGTGCGAGCTGGCGCTTGCGCGCGGCCTCGATGTCGATCAGCCGCGTAACCTGGCGAAGTCGGTCACAGTCGAATAAGCCCTTCCCCACACGGCGCCTCCGGCGCGGTGTGGGGACCCCTGGCATCGGGGCCGTTCGGGGTTTCTGTCAGCTCGCCTTCGGCGAGCTTCCTGGGGGAGTCGTCGGGGG
>NZ_CDWWEW010000088.1:0-15014 GCF_977966315.1 Frankia sp. CeRuru1 | reverse complement strand
GGGGAGGGACTACCCGCGGCGGCCCTGCGCCCACTGGACGTCCTCGCGCAGCGTCTCCACGGTCTGCGCCGGAGTGGGGTGGACCGCGCGCACGGTGGAACGACCCCTCATGGCCAGCACGGCCGCGACGGCACCGAGGACGACGGTGATGATGAGGGCGGCCCAGCCCAGCGCCATCACCTCACCCAGGCCGAACATGACGGCCAACAGGGCGAAGAGCAGGGCGAAGTAACCGGCGCCGCCCGCTGCGGCGAACATGCGGGCGCCCTTGCCGGCCTTCTTCACCTCTTCGCGCATCTCGGCCTTGGCGAGGGCGACCTCCTGGCGGAACAGCGTGGAGATGTCCGAGACGACGTCGGACACCAGTTCCCCGGTCGATTCGCGGTCCCCGGTCGTGCTCCCGGCGGCCGGCGGGGCCGGCGCGGTCCGGAGAGCCTGGGTGGCATCCGATGAGGTCCGCACCCGTGCACCATCCACGTACGGGGCGCTATCGTCCGGGTAGGGAATACCGGTCGTTCCCGACTGCCGCCGGTGTGCACTCCTCATGGGTTCTCCTCGCGGCTTCTCCTAGCGGGCGTCCGCGTAGCCGCACCCGCAGAACAACGTACGATCTGCGGATTCCCTCGGATCGGCGGCTTAACCCCGGCAGTCGCGCCACCTGGGACGAATTACCGTTTTGTCCGTTTTCCGCTGGGCTTTCGCGCCCGCGACCGGCGCACCCGGTCGTCAGTCCACCCGTTCCTGCGGGGAGGAGTGCTCCCAGTCGGCGAGGATCGTCCGGATCCCGGTAACCAGCAGCAACGGCTGATCGAGCATGACGTGATGGCCGGCGAGCGGGATCTCGATCACCGGTGCCACCCGCCCGAGCAGGTTGTACATCTGGACGCCGATGTCGGGGGTGAGCAGGCCCTTCTCGGCCCGGAAGAGTGCGACCCGGCAGTGCACCTTGCGTAGTACCTCGGGCGACGGGGTCCGGTTGCCGAACACCTTCGGGTCGAACTTCCACGTCCAGCCGCCCTGGACCGACCCGATCGAACCCCGGGCGACGTGATCGATGATGAACGGCAGCACGTAGGGCTGCTCCGGCACCGCCCGGAACCGGGCCAGCGCGTCGGTCGCCGTCGGATACACCCGCAGCGGGCCGAACGCCGTCCGGTCCCGGGCCGCCCGTTCCTCCGGGGTGAACTCCTGCACGGGGGAGTCGACAACGACGATGCCGGCGACCCGGTCCGGGTACTCCGCGGCGGTAGTGATCGTCACCCAGCCGCCCATGCTGTGCCCGATGATGATCGGGGGCGAGGTGACCTCGGCGTGGTCGATGACACCGATCACCTCGGCCGCCCAGGTACTGAGCGAGTAGTCCTCGCGCCGGTCGCTGTCACCGTGGCCGGACAGGTCCAGCGCGATGACGCGGTACTCCCGCGGGATCATCGGCGCGATGTGGTCCCACCAGCCCGCGTGGGCGGCACCACCGTGGACCAGCACGATCGCCGGCCGACTGCCTCCGCCCCAGCAGCGGTAACTGATAGTCGCGCCCGCCACCTCGGTCTCGTGCCGCTCCGGTCGGTGGTCAAGGGCGGCCTCGAACCAGGCCGGTGCTTCATCATCCATCCCAGGTCTCTGCCGTTCGGTTCGTCGGGCGGGTGGCTCCATCGTCGCCGGCCGGCGACGTGTCCCACCCCTGATACAACACCGCCAGGCCTGCGTTCAGGCCGTTCGTGGCCGTGTTGTCGGATTGGCGATGAGACGACCACCGCGGGGCGGCGAGCATGTAATGCTGGACCGGCCTGCGTAGATGCGCTGGCGGTCGACCTGCCTCGGCCGATGCGCAGGACGCCCGACGACGCCGGGTGCGAACGGCGCGTGTGCACTCGGTCCGGCGAGGTGACCGGGTCGGTACCGGAGCCCGGATCCTGGCGGCCCCGTGCCGCGTCACACCCGTTCCCGGGAATGCACGTCGTGCACCACGGGCATCCCACCGCCGCGGATATTCCCGTGACCGCCGCCACTCCCTTCGCTGCACGGGGTGCAGCGAAGCATTCTGATGTTTCCCATGTGCAACAGAACCGGTAATCTAGCCCGAAATTTCGACCTTTCGGGGGACTGCCGGCCGGCCCGGGCGAGCTGCCCGCACCGTTGCACGTTGCTTTCAAGAGAAAAATGTTACTTTTATATTGATGTGGTATAATTCCGGCCCGGACTTTCGGGTCCGGGCCCGACCTCTCCGGTCCGCCGCCTCCGCGCAGGCCGCGTGGTCGTGCCACGCTTGATCACCATCGGGTCGGCGCGGGGCAGCCGTCCCACTGGCTGCTCTACGACACGCGCCGGTGCGAGATCAGTTTCCGGGAGGCGGCATCGTGACCATTCTCGCCCCATGAAGCACATTTCGGTGCAGTTTGGCAAGAGCCGAAGGTGCGGCAACCGTTAGGGACCTTGGTCCCGTCGCGTCCGACAGATGGGGGTCGTACACTTTCACCAAGTCCCGACGAGGCCGTCTACCTGCGTTCCCCCCGTACGTCGGGTGAGACGGCTTCGTCGGGACTACTTGTATCCGGTTGTATCCAGACCGTTCTCAAGCGAACGGCCCTGGTTCGACTGTAGATGATCTTTCCTTGGTCGCTCACTCCGGCTGGGTGATTTCTCGACGGCCGATCAGCCCCGGCTGGCCGCGTCCTCCATCCGGTTCATCCGTCTTCAACTGATCGTCGTCCGCGTGCCCACAGGCGTGGTTCGCATGGCGATCAGTATCTGCCGCAGTGCCTGCTCGTTCCCGCCCTGCGTCCTCGGTCGATGTCCTCGGTCGAGGTCGCGGTTCATTGACAGGAACGAAGGGTGGGGTGACATCCGCCGCCTCCGCGGTTACCCGGGTGAGTGTTACTTGGAGTGATGGAGTATCGCGTTGGGTATCGGAGACGCGACGATGCAGGCCTCCCGGCCTTGGCCGTGTCCGGGAAGCGGCTGGCCGGGACCAGTGCCGTAACGACGGTGCCGTAACGACGAGGTCCGGGCGGTCGCGGTACTGGAGGAGCGGGTCTGGGTCGCCGTGGGCGGCCCCGTCGCCGTCGCGGCGAGTGGCGTCGCCATCAATCACCATGTGTCGCGGGTTGGCGGTGATTAGTGACAGGCATCTCTCCTTCATCACAGGAATATCGCCTTGCTGACATATGTGGCTACGTTCAGACAGATGTGGGATGTTTTGTGGGGAGTAGCCGTGGGCTGCAGACATGCCGGCGATCGGGATCGATAGCCTGTTTTGGGCATGTACCGACAAAGCCGATGGTTGCCTCCGTACGGGTCGGAGGGAGCGCGGTGGGTCGCTGGCGGGAGGCCGGCGGAATCCGGAGTCGGTGATGCCGCGAAGGCCGCGGCTCGTCCCGGCCGGGTCCTTCGTCGCGGCGCAGCCGCTATGGGGGCCGGCCGGCTCGCTCGCACGGGAATGACTCGGAAGGTAGGGGTGAACAGGTGCATGTCCCTGCGGCGCGCATCGTCTTCTCACCGGAGGATCGCGCGGAGATCGCATCGGCCGCGACCGAGATCCTAGCCACCGGTGCGCTGACCTTGGGTGTCCATACCGCTGAATTCGAGGCGGCATTCGCCGCGGCTCACGAGGCCCCGTTCGCGGTCGCCGTGAGCAGTGGAACGGCCGCATTGGAGATCATCCTTCGCAGTCACGGTGTCGAAGGCGCGGATGTCGTCGTGCCGACGAACACGTTTGCGGCGACCGCTTTCGCGGTGTTGCGGGCCGGTGCCATGCCGGTTTTCGCGGATGTGAGTTCGGACACCTTTGCCCTGACCGTCCGCAGTGTCGAGGCCGCGGTGACGCCGCGGACCCGCGCCGTTGTCCTGGTCCACATCGGTGGGCTGATCCCGCCGGACGTGGCCGAGTTGCGGGCCTTCTGTGACGATCGAGGCATCGCGCTGGTCGAGGACGCGGCACATGCCCACGGCAGCCGCCACGGTGACGGCCACGCCGGGTCGTTCGGGATCGCGGGAGCGTTCTCGTTCTATCCAACCAAGGTCATCACGAGCGGTGAGGGCGGAATGATCCTCACGTCCGATCCCGCCATTCACGAAGCCGCTCGGATCTATCGTGACCAGGGCAAAGCCGGTTTTCTCGGGAACGTCCACATCAAGCAGGGGTACGCCTGGCGGCTCAGCGAGATGCAGGCGGTCACCGGCCGGGTGCATCTGCGGCATCTCGCCGACTTCCTGGCGACCCGCGCCACCGTAGCCGCGCGGTACGACGCCGCGCTGGACACCCTGGGCACCGTTACCCGCCTGCAGATGCCGCCGGGTGGTCTCTGCAACTACTACAAGTACATTGTCCTGCCCCGCCCCGGGATCGATCGCGGCCGGCTGAAGAAGGAGCTGAAGGAACGCCACGGCGTCTCCCTGAGCGGTGAGGTCTACGAGTCGCCGCTGCACCGGCAGCCAGTCTTCAGTCACTACGCGGTCCGGTCCCTTCCGGTCGCCGAGGACATCTGCGCCCGGCACGTATGCCTGCCCATCCATTCGGACATGACCGAGGTGGAGGCCGACCACGTGGTCGCGTCCTTCGCCGCCGCGCTGCAGAACCTGAGCCTGGACGGATGACGATGAAGATCGCGGTAACCGGAGGGTCGGGTTTCATCGGCAGCCATGTGGTCGACCGTCTGCTCGACGCCGGTCACGACGTTCTCTCGCTGGACGTCGAACACCGGCCGGTCGACCCCCGGGCCAGTTACCAGCAGCTCGACGTGCTTGATCTGCCGGCGGTCACCGCCGCGCTGAGGGGCGTCGAGGCCGTCTTCCACATCGCGGGGATGTCCAATGTGGACTTCGCGTTCGCCGACCCGGTGCGCACCGTGCGGCTCAACGTCGAGGGCACCGGGAACATCTGCGAGGCGGCGCGGCAGGCCGGGGTTCGGCGGGTGCTGTTCGCCAGCACCGTCTGGGTGTACGGGGCGGTCGGTGACCGGGCCGGCTCGGCGCCGCTGACGGAGGACGCCGAGATCACGCTGGGCCGCGCCGGGCACGTCTACACCTCGACGAAACTGGCCGCCGAACTGCTGCTGCACAGTTATCAGCAGACCTACGGGCTGCCGTTCACCATCCTGCGTTACGGCATCCCCTACGGCCCCGGAATGCGTGACGAGCTGGTGCTGGCCCGCTTCGTCCGCAAGGCTCTGAACGGCGAGTCGCTGACGGTGGCCGGCGACGGCCTGCAGTTCCGCAACTACGTGTTCGTCCGGGACCTGGCCGAGGCGCACGTGCTGGCTCTGACCCCCGACGCGGCCAACACCACGCTCGCCCTCGAGGGCAGCGAGTCGGTCAGTGTGCTGGAGATGGCACGGGCCGTCCGGGAGTACTTCCCCGGCACCGCCATCGAACACATGCCTGCGCGCCCCGGGGACTTCCGCGGCCGGGAGATCTCCGCGCAGCGGGCCGCGGAGGTGCTCGGCTGGCGACCGACCACACCCTTCTCGGAGGGTGTCCGGCAGTACATCGAGTGGTATCTGGCAAATCGACGGCCTCCGGCTCAGGTGCTCCCGCCTGTCGGCGACCTCGACGTCTCCGCGGCCTCCTCGGAGTGACCATGGCGCAGATCGGCGGTAGCACGGTGAATGGACCATCCAAAGATGATGTTGAGGTGGGGGTCGGCAGCCCGCCAGCCGTCGGCGAACCGGGGGTTACGGAACGTGTCCTGCCGGGGCCGGCCGCAGCGGGGGGACCGGTCGCCGCCGCACTCCCCGCCGATCCGCGCACGCACGGCGTCGACGCCCGGCCCGCCGGGACGCCGACGCGGCGGGGCTCCGCGCTGCTGCTGTCGGGCTCGCTCGGGATGGGCCACGACGTGATGGCGCAGGCGTGCGGCGCGTCGCTCACCCGGCGCGGGTTCACCACCCGGACCGCCGACAGCCTGCGCATGCTCGGTGGGCGTAACGGCTCCCGGGGGGAGAAGGTCTTCCGTGGCATGATCGCCGTTCCGGGCCTGTATGACGCCGTGCACTTCTCCCAGATGAGAACCGGTGGCCGGCTCGCCCAGGCCATCGAGAGGACGTCGAGCCGGTTCGTCGTCCCGGCATTGCGCGAGGAACTGGCCGCTCAGCCGACCGATCTCGTGATCTCGATCTTCGCTACCGGAGCCGCGGCGACCAGCCGGGTCAAGGCCGAGTTCCCCGGCCTGGTGACGGCGGTGTTCTCCACCGACTGCTGCGTGCACCGGCTGTGGGTACACGACAACACCGACCTCTACCTGGTCACCTCGCAGACCGCCGCCCGGTACGTGCGGCGGTTCTCGCCGAACGCGCTGATCTCGGTGGTCCCGACCCCGGTCCGGGAACCCTTCTACGACCCGCCGACTCAGGAGGAGGCGCGGGCCGCGCTCGGTATCCCCGCGGACGCTCCCTGCGTGCTGCTGATGTCCGGCTCCTGGGGGCTGGGACCGTTGGTGGAGGGTGCCGCGGCCATGGCCGCGGCGGGCATCTACGTGCTTGCGGTGGCCGGCCGCAACCAGCGGTTGGCCGCGCGGTTGACGGCTCTGTCGGAACGGCAGCACAAGGTCATCCCGTTCGGCTTTACCGATCGCGTCCCGGCGCTGATGGCGGCGAGCGACCTGGTCGTCACGTCGTCCGGGGACACCTGCAGCGAGGCTCGGGTGATCGGACGGGACCTGCTGCTCATCGACGTGGTGCCGGGGCATGGCCGGGATAACCTTCAGAAGGAACTCGAGCGAGGTCGTGCCGAGGTGACGAACACCGACCCGGTGTCGTTGACCAGATCCGCGCTCGCGTGCCTTGACCGGGTCAAGCCACCGTCGGACCGGGTGGCGATCGGCCCGCACGCGTGGGAGCAGGCATTCGGGGCGGCTCTGGCGCAGATCGGTTTCGGCACGGACTGGTGAGGCAAACCCACGGTTCGGGACGGATCCTGAGGGCCATGATGTTGGACGGGACATGAGCAGAGCCCTGGTGATCGGTCTGCCGACCGCGGTCGTCTCAGCGGCTCTCTACGGGATCGCGCCGCTCGTCCAGGCCCGTGCTGCCCGCCGGGAGGAGGAGAGCTCGGGGCTGGGGCTTGCGCTGCTGGCCCGACTGGTGCTGCGCCCCCTGTGGCTGATCGGCCTTGCCGTGGAGGCGGGCTCGTTCCTGCTGGAGGTGTATGCCCTGTCCGTGGCCCCGGTGGCGATGGTCGCCCCGGTGATGGCCCTCGACATGATTGTCTTCACCCTGCTGGCGCAGCGGGTGCTCGGCGAGAACATCAGCCTGACCGGCTGGCTGGGCGTGGTCGCGATGGTCGGCGGTATCGGCCTGCTCGCCTTCGCCTTCACGCACCGAGCGGAGGTCGGCAGCTCGGCCAGCACCGATGTCCTGCTGGCCTTCCTCGTCCTCGGTCTGATCTTCGCGCTGCTCTGCGCGTCCCTCGCCAACCTGGCCGTGGTGCGGGACATGGTCGCGGGCGCCGCGTTCGGATTCGGGGCCGCGGCCGGGGTCAGCTACGCCATCGCCACGCTGGCGACCCGCCAGATCGGCCTGGCGGTGAACGAACGACGTGAGGGGCAGTCCACGCTGGTGGACCTGCTCACCACCCCGACGCCCTACGTCCTCGTGCTGTTCTCCGTGCTGGCGCTCGGTCTTCAGCAGCGTGGCCTGCAGGGGCGCGCCGCCGTCATCGCCTTCCCGGTGACCAGCGGGGTCTCCGCCTTCCTGCCGGTGACCCTGGGCCTGACGCTGTTCAACGAGCCGGCGCCCGACGGCGTCCGCCGCGTGGCGTTCATCGTCGCGATGGTGCTGGTCGCGGCCGGAATCGCCGCTCTCGGCCGCGATCGGATGGCGGCAGACCGGTCCGTGGGCGAACTTGAGAGCGTGCTGCGGCCCACCCCCGACGACCGCCGATTGGAGGACGGCGTCGTCCCCCTGGACGGCCGGCCGGAGGTGGTCGGGCCGTCGGATGCGGAGCCGGGGCAGTCGGCGAGGGCCCGGGACGAAGCGGCTTCTAGCGCTCGTACTGGCACGGTTGTTTACCGTAGCGGCATGTCGAAGAACTTATAGTGATGCGCCGTGTGCTTTCGGTGAGATAGTCGTCGTGGCCGGCCGCTCGGGTTCACCCCCCGATCGCCCGGGCGCCCGGCCGTCTCCCGCTTGCCCGCCTTGCACGTTCCCCGCATCGCGCATCCCCTCGCGCCTCCCCACCGCCCAGGTTTGCTGCCCGACCCGGAGCAGAGCAGGCACGGACCGGGCGATCAGGATCTCCTCCGGTCGAGGTTTCCTCCGGTCGGGTCGTCGAGACGCCGCCAGCCGCATCTCGACGACCCGACTGGCTCGTCAGACCCCGAACCGCTGGAGGGCCTTGCGCACCCGCAGGTTCGCCTGCGCGAAGGAGATCTTTCCGTCCACGTAGGCCGACAGCGCCGCGCGGCGGACACGCTCGACGCGCTGATCTTCAATCGGAGTGTTGAGTAGGTTGGTCGTGGCGGTGGCCACGGCAATCACCTCCCAGTGGCAGGGAAACAGGGCACTGCAACTCGCGGGTGACCTCGGACGGCACACCGAACCGGAAGGCGGGGAACGAGGCGACGATGCCTCGGCCGATCCTTTCGACGTGAGGTCGATCCGAGATCGGAGATGAGCGGATGGACCTGGAGAGCGGGCGGACGCTGCGCTGCGCCGCCTCGCTAGGAGGGCGAGGGGATGGCGGCTCCGCGCTCCGCCCGCCCCGGCTGACCGAGGACCCGGGCAGGTGCGTTATGGCGCCGCACGCGGGTAGCCGTATTGCCACATATGGTCACAGCGACTGCCCTCCTCCGCGTTGGGCGGGCGCTCGACGCCCGCGTGGCCCGTCCCGGTCGGGTGGAGGTGACCAGACGCCGACCCGCCGGGCTGTGACGGGAGACCGCAGGTGCCTTGTCACCCGATCGCCTCGCGGCGAGTGACGCACTGCCGTATCCACATCACGTTACAGTCATGTAACGACCGTGACGGGACGAACGCCCGGACAACGAAGCCCGACCGAACATCTATAAGAGTGCGCGACCGGGAGGCATTGCGCAAGAGCCAACCGGCTCGTGGCGAGGCTTCCTGAACAGGCATCTCGGCCCCTCGGCCGGTGGAACGATGCCGTTGATCGAATCGTCTCCGCCTGGCGGGTCCGGCCCGGCGCCGGTCCTGGTCCCAGTCTGAAACACCAGGGCGGTGCATCCTGGCCCGGGCATCCCGGCCCGGGTAGGGGTTGACCGAGGATCATCCGGTCACCGGCGTGATCGGCGGGGTTACGGCCACCGGAGCGATAGGCATCGAACCGTGGAGGAGAGTCGAAAGCGGCGGGCCCGGTCCCGGTCGCGACGTACCGGAGCGACCGGGACCGGGCCGAGGCCGACCAGCGGCGGTCTCGTTCTTTTCCGATGGGATTTTTCGGTGGGGGCGGGACATCCCGCCCCCATTCCCCCGGATCAGGGCCGGACGGTGGTTCAGCCCGGGATGATCCGGCTCCGGTCGAACTCGCCGTCCCGCGCGCCGGCCAGGAACGCGTCCCACTCGGCCGCCGAGAAGGCGAGCACCGGCCCGGTCGGGTTCTTCGAGTCGCGGACGGCGACGCCCCCGCCGAGCGCCGCGACCTCCACACACATACCGCCCGCGCCGTTGCTGTAGCTGCTCTTGCGCCAAGCCGCCCCGATGACATTGTCGATGATCGGCTTCATATATCTGGTCATTTCATTTCCTCTGCGACCGAGAGTATCATCTGGATGGACTCCTCCGGCCGCAGGGCTGCCGCCAGAAGATGATCCAGCTTCACTCTATAGCGCCTGACTTCGGAGGGGCGCTCAATATAGAGGCTTCCGGCCGCTTCCTCTATATAGACCACTTCGTTGTCTCCCGACTCGGGGAATCCGAGTATCGAGAATGTGCTTCCCAGGCTGGCATGCGCGCCCACGGAGAAGGGAAGCACCTGGATTGTCACGTTCGGCAGTTCGGACTGTTTGGCGAGGAACTCGAGTTGGCTTCGCATGATGGCTCTGCCGCCGATTGTCCGGCGTAGGACCGCCTCGTCCAGAATCACCCAGAGGCGAGGATGATCGGCGGCGGTGAGCCGGCGCTGCCGGTCCAGCCTGAGCGCGATCTTGCGTTCGGCCTCGTCCTCGCTCACCTCCGGATCGTCGGCTCGGATGACGTGCCGGGCGTAGTCGCTGGTCTGCAGTAGCCCATGGACGAGCTGCGATTCGTAGACCGAGATCGAGGCGGCGTCGCCCTCCAGGCCGATATAGATCTCGAACCAGGCGGGGACCACGTCGTGGTAGGTATGCCACCAGCCGTGGCGCCGGGACTCGCGGGCCAGGGCCAGCAACGCGTCCCGGCGTTCGTCGTCGGTCACGCCGTAGAGACCCAGCAGGTCGGACACGTCCCGGGTGCGGACCGGCACGCGGCCGTTCTCCATCCGACTGACCTTGGAAACCGAACAGCGCAGCAGCTGGCAGACCTCGTCGACGGAGATGCCCGCCCCCTCGCGGAGTCGTCGTAACTCGGCGCCCAGGCGCCTTCGCCGCACGGTCGGACCGCCGCTCGTGGCCATCGCTCGTCCTTCGGGCTCTTCGGGGTGATGGATGCATCCTGCCACTTGTTCGCCACTCCTCACCCAGGACGCGCATCGCTGGGTAGCGAAACTCTTACAGAAGCTCTTGCAGAAGAGGCGTGCAGGGGTCATGATTACCTTTAGTAGCGATGATGCACCTCAAAGTGAGAGTTTGGGGTAGAGCTGGTTGCGGGGAGACGTCGATGGTCATCGCGCAGGGTCCGGGATGTCGGTAGGGAGACCGCGCCGAGACACGGTGCCCCGCACCTGTGGTGCCTCCATGCCCGGCGGCCGCGTCGCCGGTCCCGCATGTGTCGACGCCGTCAGGCGTCAACCGTCAGGCGTCAACCGCCAGCCGCCGGTTCCGGGTGAGTGGATGACGATCCTCGCCCGGAGCCGGCCATCTCGCCGTTGTCCGCCGCGCTGTCCCCGTCGTGCGGCTGTGCGCGGGGGGATTTCTTCCGCGGCGGCTCCGGCGGGCAGATCCACGCTCATCATTATCGGATAATCACCGAAAGGCGCGACAATGAAGACTCGCCAATTCCAGGTTTACGACGGCGATGGCGAACTGGTAGCCACCTTCCCGGAATGGGAGGCGGCGCACAACTGGGCTCATCTGCGCGCGAATGAGCCGGTGACCTCGCGGCCCGTGCAGATCGAGGATCGGGTCGAACGCCGTACCTGGACGATTGAGGCGGACCACTGCCGGCTGACCGTGTGGCGGCGACGGGTCGAGTACGGATACTGCGGGCGTGGCGACCTGCGACATGCCGCTACCGCTCGTAAGCACGCCCGGGCGTCCTGAGCCGGTCCACTCGTAGCTGCTGGTGACTCCCGCCTGCGGGTTGGCGTGGCCCCCGGCCCGATGGTCTCCCCACCTGGTCCAGACGGAGACCGGTGAGGACTTCGTCGGTCACCCGGTCAACCGGCTGCTGTGGACCGCGATGTACGTCTCCGTCGCCGCCGCCCGGGGTCGGGCGGGTCGAATACCGCCCGACCCCGGGCGGCGGGGCGGCGTTCCGCATCGTCCTGCCCGGTCCGTCACAGCCCGACTGACCCGTTCACCTTCGCTCTCGCGACCTCCGGCTACCCCGGATCTACCACGAGGGCCTGGAAGTCCCGCAACGTCGGCGCACCGGGATGTCCGCAGCCGCGCATTATGGCGAGCAGCTCCGCGAAGTCCATGCCGGCCAGGTCGCCGGCCATCTCCCTGATCTGTTCGCGGACGACCTCAGGCCCGCCCATCTCCAGCAGTTGCAGGAACCCTTCGGTCATGACCAGTGCCTGCTCCCGATCGGTGAGGTCCTCCGGCTGCAGGGCGCCCCGGTCGAGCAGGGCCGTCACCGCGAGCGGGGCCAGTACCGGGTCGTCGCGCAGCCCGCCCAGGAGTTCCGCCCCGGCCGGCACCGCCGAGGTGAGCACGTTCAGCATCGCCGCAGCCCTGGTCCGGAACGGGCAGACCCGCACCGCGTCCAGCAGCGGCTCGACGTCACCGCCGTGCCCGGCCAGCCAGTTGGTGATCTCCGCGTTACCCGTCTCCCGGGTGTAGTGCTCAGCGATCACACCCAGCAGTTCGGCGGGCTGTGCGGTTGCCAGGTCGCCGACGAGGCCGGCCTCCCGTCCCTCGGCGAGCAGCCGCCCACGCATGGCCCGGGTGCCCAGCGCGGTCAGCGCCACCAACTCGGTGGGCTGGGCGAGCTCCGCGCGCAGGCGGGCCGCCGCCGGGCCGGAAATCGACCGCTCCACCGCGAATGGCGTTTCGACGTCGTCCGCGAGAGTGGCGATGAACTTCTCGTCCGCGAGCCCGCGCGTCCTCTCCACGGCGCCCAGCGCGGCCAGCACATCGAACACACGTTTGATGTCTCTCCCGAGGTGTGTTCGCCAACCGCCCTGCTGCAGGGGGCTTCCGGCGTCGACGCGGAACTGCTGCCGGCACGACTGCCACACCGCCTCCTCCAGGCACGCCATCGGCATCGGATCCGGCAGGCTGTAGATCGTGTTGAGCATGTCCGGGACCGCCTCGGCGTATACGTCGTACAGCAGGGAGGTGCCACTGCCCGTCCAGATCGGCAGACACACCGCGTCCCGCAGCTCGAAGAACGTCTCGAATGCCCGCTGCCACAGTGCCTCGGCGTCCTTGAGTAGCGGCCGCGCCTTGGCCACCGCCACCAGCTTCGTCCGGCTGACCCGCACCAGGCGGGCCTTCTTCGCCCAGGTAAAGATCAGGTTGAGGTGGGGCAGCTCGGCGGTGCTGCGTACCCGCAGGCCCTGCTCGCCGGTATCGAGAAGGTCGACAAGCTCACGCGCGTCGGCCGGCCTGAGATTTCCGGCGGCTGTCACCGGCCGACCATCCGTGCCGACCCAGGCGACGAACGCGCGAAGCTGCCCCACGACCCGGCTGCGCCCGGCCGCCTCCGCGAGTTCCTCCGCCGGCGGCAGACTGACCGGGAGCTGGGCGATGGTCCGTTCGGGTACCGGACCCGGGTAGGCGAACTGCCCGCTCATCAGCTGGTCCAGCAGGTCGTCGTCAGGGCCGGCCAAGCCCGCCAAAACGTGCTTGAAGTGCTCGGGCACGGCCGGCGGGATGATCTCTACCACGGTGTCGCGGACCGTCATATCCCAGAATTTCGGAATCCCCCGACGATCCGGGTCTGCCAGTGCGGCCGGGAACTCCGCCGCGGCCCGCACGATCGCCGCCTCGTTTTCCTCCACCGAAGCGCCCCGCGGGTCCCGGAGCCCGGACTCCGCCATGAACCTGAGCAGCGTCCGCAGGGACGGCGGGGCGTCCGCCAGCTCCTCGGGATCAGCCGCCACATACCGGGGGATCCATTCTAGGAGGAACCGACGCACATGAGCAGGTGTCCACAATGCCAGCCGCCCGTCGGTGCTCAGCTGCCGCGAATCCAGCGCGGCCTCCAGGACCAGCGGATTCGCTGGCAATCCTCGCGCCCGCGCCCATGTCTCGCACCGGTGGACCAGCAGCTCCTGCCCGGCCTTGAACTCCTCCTGCTGCTCGATCTCGTAGAACGTACGCATTTGTATTGCCGCTCTCTCCCGGAAAGCCTGACCAGTCAACGCTACCGGTCAGCCGCGACCGACCAGCCAGCGGTGACCGCAGGGCGTGGAGAGGCAATGCCACTTAGCCTAAGTTGATCTCTGTTGTCCCGGTGTGTCGGTGCTGGGTGTTCTGCCTGGTTGACGGCATGATCGCGGGCTGTGGCGGATGATGGCCCGGTGGCGGGCGGCCGGCTGTCGGACTGGATCTCGCTGGGTGTGCTGACGTCGTTCGTGTCGCGGGACGCGGTCGATGAGGCGATCGAGGTGACGGGGAAGGGCGCGCCGGGCGGGTGGGAAGATCCCGCCGCGGGTAGCGGTGCTGTTCGTGATGGCCTTGGCGCTGTTCGCGGACGAGGACTATGAGCAGGTCGCGGCCCGCCTCGCGGGGACGCTCGCGGACCTGGACACGATCGGGGCGTTCCTGCGGACCTGGCGGCTGATGAGCATCGACGGGCTGGAGTTCGACGTGGCGGCGTCGAAGGAGAACGTCGCCGCCTTCGGCCTGCCCGGCTCGCCCGGCCCGGACGCGCCGGCGGCGTTCCCGAAGGTGAGGGCGGTGACCGTGACCGAGAGCGGGTCGCGCGCGCCGGTGCTCGCCGCGCTCGGCCCGGCCGGCGCGGGTAAGGCGTCCGGGGAGCAGACCCTGGCCCGGGCGCTCTACCGGAAACTGGAAGCCGACTGGCTGCCGCTCGCGGACCGCAACTTCTTCAACTGGGCGGACTGGTGCACGGCCGCGGACACCGGCGCCGCGCTGCTGTGGCGGGTCAAGGCGAACCTGCGCCTGCCCCCGCTGCGCGCGCTGGGTGATGGTTCCTACCTGTCGGTCCTGGTCAGCCCGAAGATCACCGGGAAGAGGCGGGACGCGCTCGTCGAGGCCGCCCGGACAGGTGAGCCCCTCGACCCGGGGAAGGCCCGACTGGTCCGGGTCGTCGAGTACGACGTCCCCGACCGTGACGGCGACGGCACGGGCGAACTGATCGCCCTGATCACCACCATCCTCGACCCGCGGGAGGCCACCGCGACCGCCCTGGCCGGGGCGTATCATCACAGATGGGAACATGAAACCGCGAACCGGCAGGTCAAGACCTACCTGCGTGGCCCCGGCAAGGTCCTGCGCTCGAAGTCACCCGACGGCGTCTACCAGGAGATCTGGGGCTACCTGCTCACCCACCACGCGATCGCCGCCCTGATCTGCACAGCCGCGACCGCCGCCGGGATCGACCCCGACCGGGTGAAGTTCAAACGCACCGTGAGAGTCATCCGCCGGCAGGTCACCGACCCGCCGGCCTTTTCTCCCTGACCAGCGGCGCGCCGCCCTCGACCAGATCATCACCGAGATCATCCGGCCCACGAAACTCAACGAACACCGCGAACGCACCTACCCCCACGTCGTCCGACGCGCCGCCCCGAGC
>NZ_CDWWEW010000087.1:0-15072 GCF_977966315.1 Frankia sp. CeRuru1 | reverse complement strand
CCACCCCGCACGCTGGCGGGGCGGCCGGGTGGGCGGCCAGAACGGCGGTTCGGTCTCGTCGCGGTCGTCCTGGCCAATCGAGGGCTGGCAGGGATGCCGTTCATGAGGTCATCCCAAGCCCGGTCAGCTCCGTCTCGTTCGAGGAGGCGACCCGGTAGCGCACGGCCTTGCCGCGCACTCCCTTGCCGTCGCTGACGATGCCCGGCGCCAGCCGGTCGAGCTCGCGCCGAGCGCGTTCGACGTCGTCGGGCTCACCGCGGCCGTACTTCCACGCCGCGACCTCGGCCGCGGTGACGCCGTCCGGGCTTCCGGCGACGAACTCCAGCACGCTGCGTGGCGCCAGAGCGTCCTCGACGCTGGCGGCGTCAACCTCGATCCCGCGTCCCAGTAGCCACAGCTGGGCCTCGAAGGGGTCATGGGTGCCGATCCGGTCGAACGCGATCCGCAGGGCGTCCGGGCCGGTGATCTGGCGCAGGAGAACGGTCTCCCGGTAGATGTCGATGGCTATCTTGGGATCAGTGATCCCCTCCCGCTGGGAAACCCGCCACGCGCCCAGGGTCTCCCTAGTTGCCACGCCGGGCCGCCATCGCTTACCGAAGTCCTTGAGTTTGAGCCCCTGGAATCGCAGTCCGGCATCTATGCGTCGCCACCGCCGCAAGAATGCGAGGGTTATCTCCAAGAGCGCTGGGCCGGAGATCGACATGATCGGGAAGAAAAATTCATCCCACTTCGCGCCGGTGGTCGTCCCGTAGCCGTAGTTGATGCCTGCGCTGACCAGGGCGATGGACCAGGCAACGACGTGGAAGGCTCCGCCGTGCTCCCCTCGGAGTGCGGCGATGGTAACCATCCCGACCCCCACCACGGCGGTGGCGTCGAGGGCAACAATCGGTAGCCAGGCGACCCAGATCGCGAGCCCGAGGCCGTCGATTTTTGCGTGAGCCCACTCGAATAGGTGGATACCGGACAGCGCCGTCGGGGTGACGATGACGACCGCGAGGGCCACGGCGACAGCTCGCCACAGCTTCTCCGTCATCGACAGCGCCGGGCCCCTCCTGGCTTTCTTGCCGACGACGCCTTCCGCCGTGGTCATGACCGTAGGCTCCCGTAGTCCTACGTCCTTCTCATCCGCCACGGCCGCGAGGGCCGGGCCGGTGCCGTTGGTGCCGCTCATGCTCTGCCCTTCCTGGCTGTTCGGTTCTGTCACCGCCATCTTCACATTTCCATTTTACATCACTCGTAGGCGTGTGTAGGCTTGTATGCATGACACGCCAACGGCACCGGCCACAGGGATGGGGGGACACGCATGGGATCGGCTAAGCAGCACCCGGCCAAGCGTCGGCCCCTCTCGGCGTACGAGAACGGCGACCCGCGCAAGTGGGTCGCCGGTACTTGGCGCCTAACCCTCGGGACGGCTCGCGTCACAGCCACTGGGCGACGGCGCTGGCAGTCCTGGGGGGACATCGCAACACCCGTAGCCGGTGCCGGCTCCCTCTACGTGCTGTCCGCCCTTGGGGCGGATCCCCTTGGCCCGCTCGGGCCCGGGGTCGAGTCCGACCTGCTTGACTTCAGTTCGCCCTGGCGCCTCACGGTCGCCGCGACCGGCCTGACGGTCGCGGGGCTCTACCAGCGCTCCGACGGCGCCCAGGGGCGTCGCGAGCGTCGGGCAGTCGAGAAGGCGTTCACAAAGCTCGGCCTCGGCGAGCCCCCGACGCTGCTGCATCCCGAGGGCAGGCCGGTACGGGTCGAGATGCCCGAGCCCACGAAGGCCGGCTCGCGCCTGGTCATGAAGATTCCGGATGGCCTCTCGGAAGAAGTCATGATGCGTCTGGCCCAGACGCTGTCCGGGCTCCTGCGCGGACGGGTCTCGGTGCGCCCGGTCTCGCCGCCGCCGAGTGCTGGCAAGCGCGTCATGACGAGGACGGTCGCGGTCGCTCGGCGAGCGACCCCGGGCGTGCCGAACGAGCCGGCTTCGGTCGCCAAGCAGCTCCTGTCCTACGGGCACGTAGAGCTGAACATCCGTCGTCGCGAGACCCTCGGTGAGACCGTGGTGTGGGAGCACCTGGCCGAGATCCGGGACCCGAATTTTGCGGGCCGTTCCGTTGCCGACCCATGGCATGTCGGCAACGACGAGAACGGAGAACCGGTACGCCAGACGGTTTTCCAGAAGAACAAGCTCTCCGGTGGGGAGCAAGGGTCAGGAAAGTCGACCGCTGAGCATGTCGACATCGCTGCCGTCAGTCTCGACCAGGCGGCCCGAATGTTCTTTATCGACCCGAGTGGTGGCGCCGAGTTCGGCTTCTGGGCGCCCCTCGCGGAGGGCGGCGAGGCCGGCACTGCCTGGACCGCTATCGATGCGCTACTTCTTCTGCGACGTCTGCACGCGGAGGGTATGGCGACGCTGGAGGCGATGGCCGGATTGGCGGACGCCCGCGAGGCGGCCGGTCTCCCGCGTGCCAACGTCACCAGGGGAGAAGCGACCACGTGGATCTTCATTGATGAGCTGTTGGCGCTGACCAAGCATCCAAACAAAGACATCGCGAACGAGTTCGCGTTCCTACTCTTCGACATCATCGGCCGGTTGCGCAAGGTTGGCTACCACCTGGTGTGCTCAACCCTTAAGCCGTCCGGGGACGTCATCCCGACGTTCATCCGGGACCTGATCTCCCTCAAGCAGGTTTTCCGCTGCACGACGGTGGAAGCCTCCACCGCGGTTCTGGGCGACAAGGCCTGGGCGCAGCTCGGCTATGGTGGCCACAAGATCGAGATGGGGTCGCCGCAAGGCATCAACTACCTACTCGCCACCGAGAGCTACCCAGTACGTATGCGCAGCGCGTTCATCAACGACAAGCGCCGGCCCGGGGAACCAATGTCCGAGCGGGTCGAGGTGCTCAACGCCGCCCTGCGGCTGCGCGGATTGCCGGAGCGGACCGAGGTCGAGATGCTGGAGGCACCGAGTGCCGAGATTCTCGCGACGCTCGACCCGTCTCGGGTAGTGCTTGATGCGATCGAGGCGGTTCCGCAACAGCGCGCCGTGCTCACGAAGTCCACCCCCGAGATCGCCCCCGCTCCGGCGCCGAAGTCATCCGCTTCGGCGGCCAGGTCCGCCGCCAAGGCTCCGGCCGTCCAACCCATCGCGGGCTCTGGCCTGGACCCCGAGCTCATCGCCTCGGCTATCATGATCGTCGTCACGACCCAGGTCGCCACCTCCAAGCTCCTGGAGGCCAAACTCGGCACCGACTGGGACGAGACCTCGATGCTCTTGGCCGAGCTGGAGGAGCGCGGTGTTATCGCCACGGCCGAGGAGTCCGGCTCCTGGAGCGTTCTGGTGCCAGCCGAGGGGCTGGAGGACGTCCTGGCAAACGGCGGCCGACGTGCGGAGAAGTCCGCAGCGAACGAACCCGACCCCGGCGTGGCCGAGCGGGACTTCGTGAAGCGCCGCAAGCGTCGCCGCAACCGCCCCGCCCCCGATCGCGAGCCCGTGGGGGCCGCCGCGAGTTCCTCTGAGAACGGAGACTGACGTGCACATCGCCGCTCTTGTCGCCGGCATCGCACTGGCGACCTATGTCGGACTCCTCGTGATCCGCTGGGGCATCGACCTACTCGCCCGCCTGCGGGTACTGGCCAAGGTCCTGGAATCCAAGCACCGGATGGTCGCGCTCGGACTGGAGCTCGTCTACACGACCACGGATCCGGCGCTCAAGCCCCTGCGTAAGCGCATTCCGCCGCTAAGGCTCGGCTCGGTCGCGTTTGACATGAGTTTCGTCCTGCTGATCATCCTGATTTCGATCGCGAACGCCGGCCTGGGCAAGGTCGGCTGATGTTCGCCCGACACCCCCGACCCCGGCATCTTGGCTACGTGAAAGAGCTCCCTGTGACCGCGGACCCCGCGATCGTCCTCGACCTTGGCGCGCTGCGCGAGGAGGCCCTTGCTGATGCGCGGACGGTCTTTTTTGACCGCGAGCGCATCGACCTCTTCCTCGAGATCGCGGTGTCGGTGGAGCCTGACGATCGGGCGCCGATCCTGCGCGAGGTGATCGATGCCGTTCGTCGGAACCTGTCCCGCGGTAACCGTGCGCGCTACCTTGCGGCGGTCATCGCCGTAGCCCGAAAGCAGTAGGCCAAACTTTACGGAAAGGATGCTCATGACTTTGTCGCCAACCGGGAATCTGGCAGGGCGCGCCGAGCGGTCTTACCTTCAGCGTCAGCAGTCGTTTCGCGGTGGGTCCTGATGACCAGGAAGAAGCGGCGCCCCGCTTGCAAAAGCTGTGGGAGAACCATCAAGGTCGGGACGTTCTCGCGGCTGATCGGCCGCGACGAGCCCGAGCACTGCTGGAAATGCTTTACTCGCCTCGCGCCCGTCCGAGACCGTGAGGAGCCCGGCACGATGCGGGTCGCGCCCTGGACGGACCTGACGCCGATGCTCCGGACCGGCCGGATCGACAGCCCGCACGGCAAGCCGCTTCGCCCGGACCAGATCGCCGAACGGGCGGCCCGCCTGGCCCGCCTAAACTACCCGACCCCAGAGGAGCGGGAGGCCGACCGCCGAGCCGCGGTCCTCGCGATGCGAGGGCCTTCGAACCTGCCGGCCATTCAGAACATGCTCGCCGGCCTGCGCGCCGCCGGTCCCGAGGACGACGGAATGCCGAAGCCCGACGGCGGCGGCTCCTGGTCCGAGGTCGACCCCGCCGAACCCATTCGCGAGGTATGAATCATGAGCGAGTACTACCAGCCTCACGAGGTCGTGCGGTCCGACCTGGTCGACATGGCTTTCCGTACTGCCCAGTGGGCCGAAGAGGTGGCCGAAGCTCTCGGCTCCGGCCGCGTCGCGGCCGAGGCGTCCTCGGCCGCGATTGGCCACGCCCTCGGATGCGCCGCCGCGTCCCAGGCGTACAGCGCCCTGCTCGCCGCCTCCCGGCCCGGCGACTTCGCCGACGACGACTCGGAGGGGTGAAGATGCCGCACAGATCCGTGCATACCTACTTCGGCCTGTCGTACGCCAGCTACCAGGTCGTGCCCCGCGTGCTCGCGGAGGCCATGCCGACCGACTGGCAGGCCCGGTTTGTCGAGGTCATGGAAGAACTCGACGCCGCCTTCGCGGGCATTGACACCCCGCCCGGCTACGAGATCAAGCCGGCCGACTGGACATATGCGAGCGAACTCGACGAGGCGCAGCAGAAGCTGACGGGCATCTCAGTCGAGTTTGACTCCGGACGCGACAGCACCGTCTACCGTGACCGCGACGGCAGTGAACTGGAGGGTTACCAGTACATCGCGGTGCCGGTCCCGAACCCCCTGCCTCCTTACGGCTCGGTCGCTGCTCGTCGGATCATGCCCGACCTCGCGGCGATCGAGGCCGTGCGGCATGCGCGAAGCGACCAGGGCGAGTTCGTGGCCCGATGGTCGGCTGCGGGGTGGTCGTGATGTTCTGGGCTGCGCTGCTTGCCCTGGTGGCGTCGCTCGCCTCCGAGGTCTCGCTGGCGGCCGGTGCTCTGGCCTTCGTGGCTGGGGTGGTGGCCAGAGGAACCACGGTGTTCCGCCGGGTGCCCTGGAGGGGGCGGTGATGAGCCCGAGTCCGCGCGACGTCGCGCACATCATCGGCACCTCGATCCTGGCGCCGTTCGTCTCTCCGGTCCTCCCGGACGGTTCGGGCGACGACCAGGATCTACGGCGGCAGGTCCGTGGGGCGGCCCGCGGTGACGACCAGCGACTGTTCCCCTTGGTCGCGGCATCTGCCGCGATCGCGGCGGCCCGCGACTGGCGGGCCGGGGAACCCGTGGTCGAGCTGGAGGAGCTCGATGCCCCCGAGCCGCGTGAAGAACTCGAAGCCAGGCCCGGGACAGGCTGGCTCCCGGGCTACCCGACGCCCTGACACCGACACAAGTAATCAAGGAGGACTTCATGACACGGAAGCACTACTACTAGATGAACTACGGTTTCCAGACTCCGGATGGCCTTCATGGTGAAGGCGCAACCGAACTTTGGCTCCGGAATCCGGTTACGACCAGAGGTCAGGTGGGTGAAATGGGCGACCACATTTCTAAGGTCGCGTTCGGGGCCAGACTGATGTGATTGTCCACAGCTTCACGTTCCTGCGTGAGGAGTCGGACGAGTAAAAACGAGCCGAGGAACCAGGGGAGCCGATATGGCCAAACGGCGTGAGTATGTACTGTCCATGCCCCATGACGCGGACCTGTATGGCTACGGAGGCCCGGATGACGTGATGCGGGCACTCGAGTACGGAACCGGGATGTACGGGCAGATCCAGGTCAGCCCGATAACCGCATCCCGGGACTCCGAGGCATCCGAGGAGGGGCTGTAACCGATGGAAGAGAAAGAGAACGGGAAAGGAGCAGGAAGTGAAGAAGAAGGTGGAACGGCCGTGAGGGGTCGGCGTTCGGCCGCGGATCTGGCCGGGAGGCTCTGGGAGACGGATCTGGACTGCCAGACCGGCAACGAGCAGGCATGGGCAACCGGACGCCACCCGAGTCTGAGTCGCGCCGGGTGGCGGGCCGCAGGGTTGGACCGGGACCTGGGCCGGCTTCGTAACCGGCTGCGCAGCCAGGCGGGTGATCTCGCCGAGATTGAACTTGCATCGCTCGCCGAGATGGACGAGTCGGATGCAGTAACGGCCGCCGCAGCGTTGCGGGTCCTCGAATCCGACGCGCATCTGTACGACGCGGAAAGCCTTCAGCCGGGCGTGGAGCTTCCCGCGGTCGGCGTGTATGCGAGGAGGCCGTGATGGGTCTACCTGCCCAGGGTGGGTTCGTCCTGGCCGCAAGGTCTCCCCGTTCCGCGCGGCGAAGGAATTCCGAGTGGCAGACGACGACAAGAGTAAGGACGGAGAAAAGCCCCATGGCCGACCACGACGAGACTCAGCGGCTGCATGCCCAACTGAGAGAAGACGAAAAGCTCGCGCTCTCAGAGCGGGACACTGAACCGTGGGACTACCCCGGCGCGGTCGATACCAGCGCCCTCGCGAGTGCCCAGCGCCGCCGGAACCGCACCCGTCCAGGGCAGGCCCGCTGACCCTGGGGCACATCGGCGGCCGGACAGACGGGCCAGCGCCGGGCGGGAAACGTCCCTGTCCCACGTCCCACCCCCACCGGGCACCCGTCCAGGGCAGGCACGCTGCAAGGTGACCGCCGTCGCGGCGAACACGCCGACGCTTGGCGCAATCATTGGGATGCAGGGCGATGTACGGGTGAGCCTTCTGGCATCGGCGCTGGCGTTGGCTGACCGGGGGATGGTCGTGTTCCCCCTCATGGCCGCTGACAGACCCCATTCCGAAACCGGCGGGGAGCCTCACCGCTTCCCGCCGGATAACTCCCTACCCGCCGCCCTCGAAGGAGAGACATCTCATGGCGAAACGCGGATGGCTATTCACCGTCCGGACGAAGGACGGCAGCCCCGTCCCCGGCGGGCCGCTTATCAACCCGACCGGCGCCGACCAGGTGACGATCACCACCTGGTCCCAGCGCCGCCACACCCTGCTCACCCCCGAGGAGGACTGACACCCATGCGCCTACGCCCCATCCGCAGGGTCTCGCAGCGCGAGGCCGCTTCCGCCCGAGCCGACGGCCTGACGACCCTCGCCGACGTCCTGCAGGAGAACGACCGCGAGCACGCCGCCGGTTGCCACAGCCCGCTGTGCCGCGGCGGCTGCGCCGAGGTCACCCGCATCCGCTGGACCGCCGCCGGCTGGCGGTAACCCCCCGCCTCCACTAACCAGAGAGGATGATCAATGTCTGACGAGACCCGCGAGACGGCGCGGCTGACCGCCGACGTGGTCGCCCTGTCCGACCGCGGCGGCGTGCTGCACGTGTTGCTGATCCGCCGCGGCTGGTCGCCCTACGCCGGGGTGTGGGCGCTACCCGGCGGCCATGTGGACGCCGGGGAGCGCCCCGAGGACGCCGCCCGCCGCGAGCTGGTCGAGGAGACCGGGCTGGCCGTCGTCGACCTGCGCCTGGTCGGGGTGTACGCCGAGCCGGGCCGCGACCCGCGTGGCCGGTACGTCACCTGGGCCTACCGGGCCCGGATGGCCGGCACGCCCGCGCCGACTGCCGGCGACGATGCTGACGTCGCCCAGTGGGTGCCGGTCGAACACGCCCTGGGCGAGGGCCTGGCTTTCGACCATCAACAGATCGTTGCCGACGCTCTTTCTGCGACCCGTTTCTGATGGCCGTCGGCGCCTGCCTCTCCTGCTGCGGGGCCTTCGTGCCCTCGGGCGCGTGGCACCTCGACAACGACGGGTCCGCGATGCGGAACACGGCATGCTCGTGTGGCCGGATGCAGTCGGCGCAATACGCCGACTGGACCGACGCCGTCTTCGGCGACCAGGACCCGTATTCCACGAAGCTCGTGGATCGGTCACTGCGGATCGGCCCTGAGGGCCGCGACGTCTGCGTGGTGGCGACCGAGGGGCCGGAACCACGCTTCCTCGACCTCCCGACCTTGCGGGAGCACTGGACGCGCGAGCCGTATCTGCGTGCCGACGAGGGCGGTCCATTTACCCCGGACTCCGAGGGAGACGACCTCGCGCCAGCCAGCCACTTCTACATGTTCAACATCCCGGAGCCGCGGCCATGAACATGAAGTTGTTCGGCAGTCGGGCCAAGACGCTGCGGCGCGTCATCCAGTGCCAGGCGTGTCGCTACGCGGCCACACTGGGTCATGTGGTGGAGGGGTGATGGCGAGACTTTCGTCCGCTTACCGCGCCTACCACAACGGTCCCGGGTGGCGCGCGGCGAAGGCGCGTTACTGGCAGCACCGGTTCACCCTGAAGAGCTGCGTGGTGTGCGGTGCTCGCCGCAGCGAACGCCCGCTGGACATGCACGAGCTGCTCTACCGCACCCGCGGTGCGGGACGAAACAAGGTGATGATCGACCCGCCGTGGTGGGGGATCGTCCCGGCCTGCGCGCACCCCTGCCACCGCTGGCTGATCACGCCGCTCTCGCGCTATCGCTGGATCCGCTGGATCCTGCTCGCCGCCCTGTTCGGCCTGGCGGTCTGGGCGGGCTCATCGATCCTGTGGACCGCCGTCGCAGTCGGCGCGGTCCTGGCGCTGCCGCGGATCCCCGAGACAACGCTGCTGCTGTTCCTGCTCGGGCTCCCGTTCCGGATGATTCGAGCTCTCGCTCGGAGGGGGCGCCGGAGAACATGAAATCGATCAAGGAGGAGTTGTGATCGGCGATTTCGCGATCGCGTACCTGCGGCGCCGGGGGCGGACCGACCTGGCCGCCGCGAGTACGCTGCCCCGCGGAACGGGTGGGCGCATCGCCCGCGCGGCCGGGCGGACCGGCCGGGTTGCGGCCCGGGTCGGGCCCGTGCTGCTCGCCGCGGTACTGGAGGAGGTCGAGCGGGGGAACCGTCTGTCGCCGGCATCGGCTCGCCTGTCTGAACGGCGCCGCGCTGGCGAAGTTCTCTGGCTGGTCCTGGACCTCGCGCACGCCCGTCGGCGGCGCACGCCCGCCGACGGGGCGGCATGACGACCCTGGCCGCCGCGTCTGGCCAGCGTCGCGTCCGTGATCCGGACAGCGACCTTGTGGTCGTGGTCGGGGGTGTCCCGGTACGGTTTCGTCGTGGCACTCCGGCCCTACACCATCACACCCCTACACCTCCGCCTACACGCCACCGCTGCCCGTGGAGGTGCGTCGTGACGCCCAAAGGTGCCAGGATCGCCGCGGGGCCGGGGGAGCCCGCGGAGCCCCCGGGCGCTGCCTGTCGCGGGGGCAAACGGCGGGTGTTTGCCGAACCAGTCGCGGCCTGGATCGGGGCCGGGACGGACAGGTGGTGGCGGGTGCGCCTGGAGGGCATTCCGCCGGCTGGGCCGGACACCAGCGCAGACCGGCGCCGGACCCTGACGGCGATCCGTAACGCCTGGATGCGGGAGATCCGCCGTCAGAAGGAGGCCGGCGTACTTGTGGGGGAGTACACCTCGCAGATCGTCACGGAGGACGATGGTACGGAGTTCCTCACGTGGGGTCCCGCTTTCTAGCGGCCATTGGCGCGCCTGCCACATTGTGGTGATAGATATCGCTACTCTCGCGGTCCGTGAGGATCTTCGGATGGGCGGCGGACGGCTCGGCCTGCGGGTACTACCGCCTTGGACTCCCTCTCACGGCACTGCGAGCCCTTGGGTACACCACCCATGTTTCGACGGTTCTACGCCCCGAATGGGCCGACGCTGACGTCATCGTGGGGCAACGAGTCTGCATGCCGGGGCCGTCGCAGACCTGGCAGCGCATGGCGACCGAGGGGCGGACGCTTGTCTACGAGATCGACGACGACCTGTTCCACGTCCACCCCACCAACCGGTCCGCAGCGGCGGTTTTCTCCCGGCTCGACGTCCAGGAGCGCATCCGGGCCAACGCGGCGGCGGCTTCGCTCGTCACCGTGACGACCGAGCCGCTCGCCGCGGTGATGCGCAAGCACAACCCGAACGTGGCCGTCCTACCCAACTGCGTCCCCGAGGCGCTGTTGACCCGCGACCGGCCGCGCCGCGCGCAAACCACCGTCGGGTGGGCGGGCTCGGCTACCCACGAGATGGATCTCGCAGAGGTCGCCGGCCCGCTGCGGCAGTTCCTGCGCCGCAATCCTGAGGCGGCCTGCCACCTGATGGGCACCGATTACCGGTCGAGGATGCACCTGCCAGCCGGTCGCGCCCGGTTCACTCCGTGGGTCGGGTCGGTCGCAGACTACCACCGGATGATCGACTTCGACGTCGGGCTCGCGCCGTTACGGCACCTGGAACTCGCGTCTCTCGGTATCCCGGTTGTGGCCAGTGACTACGGCCCGTACACCGATTTCGTCCGCGACGGCGAGACCGGGTTCCTCATCCGCCGCGACCACGAGCGGGGTCTCCGGTTGCGTGACTTCGTCGCGGACCCCGCGATGCGAGAGGAGATGGGCATCAAGGCCCGCGCGCTCGCCGCCGGCTACACCGTCGAGGGGAACGTGGCGGCGTGGGAGGGCGCCTACCGCCGTGCCCGGTCCTGACGACCGGCCAACGCCAGCACGGTGGCGACGCGGGCGGCGTACGCCCGTACCGCCACCCGGATCGGACCGTGACATCTACCGGGCCGCGCTGCACCTCGCCTGCGGGGCCCACGGGCTCGGGGTCGGACCGGCCGACCTCACCGAGGCGCTCCAGATGCTCGGGCTTGACCACGAGAACATCCGGGACGGCCGGGAGGAGCTGGAGATGAGGCGACCGTGAGTGCCGGCGTCACGATGGTGATCCCCACGACGCCGTTCCGGCCGCGGCGCTACCTCGCCCGTGCGGTGGCCTCCGTCATGGCCCAGACGACGCTGCCGTCCGCCGCGCTGGTCGAGCTCGACCGGGACGGCGCGGGGCCGGGGCCGACCCGCCAGCGCGGTCTCAATACGGTCACCACCGAGTACGTCGCATTCCTCGACGGTGACGACGAGCTGCTGCCGCGCCACATCGAGACCTGTCTCGCCGCCGCACTGCGTACCGGCGCTGACCTGATCTATCCGGCGTGCCTGCGGGTCCATGAGGCGACCGGCAACGTCGACGTCGACCCGTTCGAGGTGCTGGGGCAGCCGTTCAGCCCGGATCGGCTACGGCGCGGCAACCACATCCCGATCACCGTACTGGCGCGGGCCGGGTCTCTGCGGGACGCCGGAGGATTCCTGGGGAACCCTTGTACCAGCTCCAGCTCGCGCGAGGATCGGGGACTGTGGCTGCGCCTGCTCGATGCGGGCGGGATTTTCGCTCCAGTAGACGAGGTGACGTGGCGCTACCACGTCCACGGCGGCAACTACGGTGGGCGCCGCACGAGCGGGTAGCGCCACCCCGTCAGGCCGCGAAGCCCCACTCCCGCGTCTGGCCGACCAGATCCCGGAACTCGCCGGGCGCCTGCCGCTCCAACTTCGCGACCGTCCGGACCGCCCAGGCGGACGGGCGAGCCCCGGCAGCCATCACCCCGTCGTGCGCCCAGATCTGCGCCTCGTTCACGTTCCCGACCCCGACCGCGGCGCTGGCCCGCAGGAGTGAGACGAACGCCCGTAGACCGGCTGGCGAGGATTCGTCCAGGAGGCTCGCGGCCTCCTGGAGGCGCGGCGCGGCCTCGTCATGCATTCCGGCCGCGACAAGTGCCCCTCCGCCGTAGATCTTCAGATTCAGCGGATGGTAGGTCCCCAGTGGGTAGCCGGGGGACCCCCAGGCGTGGGATGAGAGTCTGGCGTGCGCCTCCTCGGCGGCCGTGACGGCGTCCAGAGCCGTGTAGGCGTCTCCGATGCTCGCAGCGGCCATCGCCTCCTCGAGCAGCGCCCCGACTCCCGACGGAGAACCGCCCGCCAGCGACCGGGCGCGACGTGCCGCACGCAGCGCATCCTGATGGCGATTGAGCTGCCGCAACGCCCCCGCCACGACCCCCAGCGCGTGCCCGGCCGTCTGGGCGTCGCCCGTCTCGACCGCCAGCGAGCTGGCGAGATGCGCGGTCCGAGACGCCCGGGCGTGGTCGCCCGCCTGTGTCGAGGCAGTGGCATGCATGGTCATGACGCCACCGTAGATCGCCTTGACATCCTGAAGCCGTCTGGTCGAAAGTCCGCCGGTCAGGAGCGCCGCCAGGTTGCGTTCGGCGCCCTTGAGTGCCGTCGTCGCCTTGCGCGGGTCGAGGGTGTAGTAGGACTCGGCGAGGGCCTGGATCGTCCGGCCGACTGATTCGATCATCACGATCGGGACGTCTGTCCGCGGCATCACCGGGATTCCCGCCTCGATAGCGGCAGCGCCCGTGACGCCGGCCAGGAGTAGGTGCGCGAGGCGGCGGCGATCGATCGGAAAAGGGGCAGGTTGGGGCAGGGCATGGTCCATCGGGCTGTCCTCCGCAGGTTGGCCGTCGGACCGAGTGTCGCCGGAAACGGGGGAAAGGTCGACCCTCCGTGGTCTCTCCGCATGGCGCGATACTCCACCAAGCGAAAGCACCCTGTCACGCATTCGTGCCACAAGGAGACGACGCCCCGCGCGCTGACCTGCGGAGGACCACGGGCGCGGGGCGTCGAATTCCAGCGTACGACTCTGGCCGGCTGGTTACGCAGTGATCGTCATGTCCGCGTGATGCGGCAGCTCTATGGACCGGCCGTCACCGAGGTCGGTCCGGACCTGTTCCACTGCCCCGACAGCTCCGCCGCGGACGACGTAGGCCCGAAGCGTCCTCGGGATCGGTGACGTCGTGGCGTTTGAACCACGCCGAGACCACGATGCCGCCCGCGGCGTAGAACGTCGCCATACCCGGGTCGTCGGACCACCAGGCCCCGAAGGATGTCCAGCCGTCCTGTGCCATCTCGGTAAACAGGTCCTCGGTAGTGGCATAGGCCCGGCCGTGTTGGTCGCAACCCGAGTAGTCGCTGACGCCGCGGTACAGTAGCACCGCGTCTGCGCGGTTTCTCACAGGGGGTCGTCGTCGGAGAACAGGACGATCGGCCGCCCCGGACGCTCCGGGAGGCGCGTGCAGCGACCGACGTACTCGACCTCTGGAACGCTGCTGGGGGGGAACTCGCCGACGCCCCCGTACTGGACGTAGCCGAACTCCTGGCCGCGGCAGATCTCTTCCTGGCCACGGAGGATGAAGATGTCGCCTGAGTGCAGGTCCCGAGTCGAGACCATCTGGCCGTTGCGGCCAAAGACCTCGTCGATCTGGGTGGGCTCCCGCCGCATGGTGTACCTCCTGGAAAAGGGGTTGGTGCTGGCGCCTATGCCCACGTGACCGTCAGCCCGTAGGCGTGGGCGGTTTCGGCAAGGCCGTGGAGTCGGGCCAGGGTGTCCTGGAGGTAACCAGCGCGTCGTCCGCAGTCCACCCAGCGAGCGCCCCGCGAGCCGCGTGACTCGACGTCCGGCAGCCCCTCGTCATGAGGGGAGAGCTCCAGAGCGACGAGAACGCGGCCGATGAAGAGTCCCGCGCTTGCCTCGCCGACGGCGTTGTCGAAGGGCTCGAAGGGGTCGCGGGCCAGTCCGCTGACGCCGGTGGGGTAGCCGAGCGCGTCAAGGACCGCGCAGGCGTTGGCATTATTGACCTCGACCGGTTCGATGGGGGCGGCGTAGATCTCCTCCAGGATGCCGCCCTCGTAGGCGATGCAGGTTGAGTCGGTGCAGGTCGCGGCGTGCTCCCGCTCGATCCGAAGGATCGGGGTGCCCATCGGTCAGGTGCGCAAATCGCGCCGTTGCCCGTCGCAGCAGACCATTCGGTAGCCGGTGACGGCGGCGGTGGCGGTGAAGGTGACGCCCACTGCGACCTCCTGGGATCTTATCCTGCGCTGACTTCTCGATTGTAAATGGCCATGTGAAGAATCGTCAAATGGCCATGTTAAGATGGGGTCGTGGCCGAACCCGACGACGAGCTATCCAGACTGATAGGAGCGGTCCATGCCGCGCGAGAGCGCGAGGAGGCCGCACGCCAGGAAGCTCACCTGGACTACTGCCGGGCCATCCGGCGGCTCGTTCAATACGAGGAGCTCCATCGGGGGAATCGGGGCGCCCAGTCCCGTGTGGCCCGCCACCTCGGGATGTCGGCCCAGAACGTGACCGCCATGCTCAAGCAGCTTCGGCAGGTTGAACTCGCGTCACCCGGGACCGAGCCGTCGCCCATCGGGGTATAAGATGGGAGGATCGTCTGCCCTATGGGCACTCCACTTTCCGGCTGCGGGCCGCACTGCGAGACACGCCCCGGTGGCCTCACTCGTCACCACCATTGCCCCGAGTGCCACCCGGGCGACAGCGAGTTCTTTGTACCTGAGGCTCCCGTGCCCGGCGCGGCCCCGTGGGTACTTCCCGTCGTCGGGAGTCTCGTGGGCCTCGGCTGCCTCACCGCCGTAACGCTCAGCCAGGGCTCCGGCGTGATCGCGGTCTGACCGGTTTTGTCAGGGAAAGCCGTGGAGATCGAGTGCGGCGGTCGGGGTGGTGTGGTCACGGCGGCCGGGTGGGATGAACCGGTATCCCGCCCGACGCAGCCTGTTGATCACAGCGGAGCGGAGGGTCGCGAGGTTGGCCGGGATGTTGCCGGTGCGCAGGGTCGAGGCATCCTCGCCGAACGACACGTCACGGACGTAGTGGAC
>NZ_CDWWEW010000086.1:0-15137 GCF_977966315.1 Frankia sp. CeRuru1 | reverse complement strand
GCGGTACTGGTCACGTGGGCGGTACTGGTCACGTGGGCGGTGGCGGCGGGGACGGCCGGCGGCTCCGGCACCGGGGTCGCGTAGATCCGCACCTCCCAGCCGGGCGGCGGCGTCCAGCGCAATGTGGTCCGCCCGGCGGCGGTGACCACCGTGAGGTCATGGACGGGCCGCGGGCGGGCGGCCACCTCCAGCGTCACCTCGGCCCCGGGGGTCCGGGCCGGGCGTCCCTGCGCGTCCTGGTATTCGACGAAGACGCGGTAGCGATAGGTCACGCCGACGACGACATCGGTGTCGTGGAAGAGGCCGCCGGTGCCCCGCGCCCGCCGGGGCGGCTGGCTGACCGCGGCGGGCGGTGCCACCGTCCGCTCCACTGTCACGGCGGCCAGCGCCCCGCCGAGGCTCCAGTCCAGGCGGACCCCGGCGGCGGTGCGCTCGGCCCGCAGGTCGGTGATGTCCCGGGTGAAGACGAGCGGGGCGGCCTCCACCGGCACGGAACGGCGCTCACCGCAGAGGGCGGTCACCTCGTATCGCACCGGCGTCCAGGCGGGGGCGCCGGCATCGCACAGCTCCGTCGAGCGGGTGGTACCGAGGCTGCTCCGCCCCGGGGCCACCCCCTGGCCGTCGCTAACTTCCACGGGCACGATGCGTTCCACCCGGTAGGAGACCGGTCCCCCGACCGAGGGCGAAGCCCGCCACCACAGCTGCACCGAACCGTCGGGGCCCGGCACCGCGGTCAGGTCGGACGGCGGGGAGAGCGGCAGGGCCGCCATCGCCGCGAGCGCCTCCCGGTTGTCCGCCGCCGTCGCGAGGACCGCGGCGAGGGCGGCCTCCTGGTCCTCGGGTGGTAGCGCGCGCGCCGCCTCGACCCGCCGGCGGATCACCGCCTGGGCGGCAATGAGCTCGGCCAGTACCTCGGCCGGTTTCCGGCCGTCGGGGCCGGGGACGTCGGCGGCCTGTGCCGCGAGCCAGCGGGCGTCGGCGAGCGCCGCATCCGCCCGGCACGCCGCGCGGGCCTCGGCGAGGGCTCGCCAACCGGCGTCCGCGGCGCCCAGCGCGGCGGAGACCCGGGCTCCCAGTTCCTCCGCCGTCCCGGCGACCGGCCCACCGACGGCGGCCAGCACCGGATGGGCGGTCGTGAGGATCTCGCCGGCCTGGCGGGGATGACCGCCCTCCAGGGCGCGGCGCACCGCGACGAGCGCCTCGGCCGCCTCCCTGGCCTGGCGCAGGCTGTGCCCGCAGTGCCGGCAGACGACCGCCGCCGCCTCGGTCATCGCTCCGCAGGACGGGCAGGTGGTGTAGAGGTCGGTGTCGCAGTACCGGCAGTGCCGCGCGGACCCGGCCGCCTCCGGCCGGCCGCATCCCGGGCATACCACGTAGTCGACGACCCCGCCGACGTTCACCGCGGCGCCGAGCTCCCGGGCCGCTTCCAGGACGACGGACTTCGCCTGAGCCGCGGTCAGTCCGCGCCCGGTCGCGAGCGCCGCCCGGACGAGACCCTCGAAGGCGACCGCGGTGAGCTCGCCGTCGAGCACGACGTGTTCCTCGACCGCGGGCCGCAGCTCGTCCACGGCGTCCGCCATCAGCCCAACGGTGTACGCGGCGGGGTCGCCCTCGATCAACCGGGCGGAGACGAGGGCGAGCAGGTCCGCGGTGACCGTCTTCTCCCGGTCATGGGGACGGTGGTGGTTGCCCGCCACCATCACGGCGTACGCGGCCCGCAGCCGCTCCGGTGAGGCGTCCGGGGCCAGCCCCAGGAAGGCCCACAGCGACGCCGTCGAGACCCGGTCCCCGCCGCGCAGGGCGCGCAGCTCGCCGAGCCGTTCAGAGATCTGCCGGCGGACCTCGGCCGGCAGCGGTTCGACGCCCCCGCCGACGGCGTCGATGATGATCTGCTCCCGGCTCAGGCGAGCGTCGAACTCCTCGACCGTCACCCCGGCGGCGACGGCGAGGCGGCGCAGGCCGTCCACCCGGGATGCCGGGATGCCGCCGAAGCGCTCCCGGACGGTGGCGAGATAGCCGTCGACCTTGGCGAGACGCTCGGCGTCACCGCTACGCCGGGCCACCAGCACCCGGGCGCGGACCCGTTCCCGGGAGTCCGCGTCCCGCAGCGGCTCCTCCCATTCCGCCCGCCGACGGACAAGTTCGGCGGCAAGGGTCGCGTACTTCGCCGAGTTGCGTTCCCGCTGCAGGAAGGCGAGCACCCGCACCAGGTGCGCCCCGACGTCGGAGTCGGTGTACGCCACCGTCGGATCGAGACCCGCGAGGAGGAACGGGTCGGTGGTGTCCAGGGAGGCACAGGCCCGCAGCGGCGCCAGCACCCGCTGGCGATAGCCGCTGCCGTCGAACGCCGCGCTCACCGATCCACCTTCGTCCCACGTGCCCACCGTGCCCACCGTGCCCGCCATGCCCGCCGGGAATCGGCCGGCGGCCCGTCGTCAGGCGCCGATCGTGAAGCGGCCGTCGACCACTCCACACCTGAGAGTACGAAGCCGCGCCTCGGCGCGGGCCGCGGACGCCAGGTTGGCGCCGCCCGCACGCACTGCGCGCACCCACGTCCCCGCGAGGCCTGGAAGGCGCTCCACCGGACGCGGTGCCTGGTCAGGCTGAACCCTATCCACTCCGGTGTCGGCCGCCGCGGGCCGGAACACTCGTGCGGGAACACTCGTGGGGGAGGCCAAACGGCCCCCTCGGGCACCGGCGCCGATCAGCCGGGGCCCGATCAGCCGGGGCCCGATCCGCCGCGGGGTCTCAGTCCCGCTGCTTGAGCAGGCTGACCTTCGCCGACTCGACGGCCCGCATCTCCTCCGAGCCGACCCCGGCGCGCACCTCGAGCACCAGGGGGGTGGCCGCGCCCTCGTGCGAGGCGGTGACCTGGATCGTCTGGTCCCCGCCCATCGTGAAGGTCACCTCAACGGGGGTGCCCAACGGGTGGCCAGGCGGAATCCCGCTGATGGAGCCGGCGACGATCACCTTGTTGTCGTCGATCGCCGTGGACTCGGCGGTGGTGCCCTGCTCGAAGACCCGGATGTCCACCTCGGCCTGATCGTCGACGACGGTGTAGAAGGTCCGGGTGACGGCGATAGGCAGCGGGTCGTTCTGGCGGGCGAGGAAGGCCGCGACCGGTGCGCCCCGGTCCTCGGCGAAGATCCCGAAGCCACGCGACGTGACATTCGTCACCTTCGTGCGGACGAGATCAACCACGGAGGCGGTCGCGAGTCCCGCCTCCTCGGCGCTGGCGGCGGCCGCCTTCTCCACGTCCACGGCGTCAGCTGCGGCGAGTTCCTGGTCGGGACGTAGATGCCCGCTGGCGACCAGGTCCGCGTGGACCTCCCGCTCCAGCGCCTTCTTCTGCCCGTACACCGCGGCGCCCTTGGCGACGGCAAGATCGGGATCGGCAAGCCGGGAGGTGAGCCCGAAGGACTCCTGCAGCCGGCGGGCCACCGCCGGTGTCTTGCTCATGCCCCCCACCAGCAGGCACAAGTCGATCTTCTCGACGCCTTTCTCTCGGGCCCGCGCCAGCACCGAGCCGGTCAGGTCGAGAGTGCGCCGCAGCAGCGGGCCGGTGATCTCCTCGAAGACGGTCCGGGTCACCGGCACGCTTGTGCGTCTGCCGTTGTGCACGACCAGCACGTCGACGCTGTCCCGGCCGGACAACGCCAGCTTCGCGTCCTCGGCCGCGGCCAGCAGCTCCTGCTCGTCGTAGACGTCGTCGAGCGGGTCGCCCGCGTCGGGCTGCGCCTCGGTGAACTTCTGCGCCAGGTAGCGGACGAGTTCATTGTCCCAGTCCGCACCGCCCAGCTCGTGGTCGCCATCCGTGGCGACCACGGTGATCGCGCCCTCGCTCAGCCTGATAACCGTGGTGTCGAACGTGCCACCGCCGAGGTCGTAGACCAGCACGGTCGACTCCTCGGCCCCGTCCTGGCCGAATCCGTAGGCGAAGGCGGCGGCGGTCGGCTCGTTGATGATGTCGACCACGTTGAGGTCGGCGAGCTCGCCGGCCAGCTTCGTCGCCTTGCGCTCCTCGTCACCGAAGTACGCGGGCACGGTGATCACTACATCGGTGACCGGGACACTGGTCGCGCGTTCGGCGTCCGCGGCGAGCGCCTTGAGCACCAGGCTCGACACCGCGGAGGCGCTGTACTCCGCGTCATGCGCCACGAACCGCCAGTCCGACGCGCCCATGTGCCGCTTGACCAGCCGGGCGACGTCGTCGGGACGGATGCGAGCCTGGCGCTTGGCCTGGGTTCCCACCACGAAAGAGGTTGGGCCCTCCGCCCCAGTGTCGAACAGGACGACCGAAGGCGTCGTCGGCTGGGACTCGATGTTGCGGATCACTTCCGGTCGGCCGTACTCGTCGACCTGGGCGATGCAGGAGTAGGTCGTGCCCAGGTCGATCCCGAACACCTTGGTGCCTGCCACCGTCTAATTCTTCCCTTCACAAGCCTCGTAGCGTTCGCCGCGGTGCCCGCCCTCCGCGGCTCAGCGCGATCGGTAGACCTCGGTCTCCGCCGGTCGGACGACCGTGGTCTCGCCGCGGACGAAGCCCGGACGAACAGTACGAGCGATCGTCCCGTCCCGTCCCGGGTCGTCCGTCAGCACCCGACGCACCCCCAGGTGCCGCGCCGGGTCGAAGGTCCCGCCCGGCACCGCTGTATACGGGCGGACGTCCACAGCGACATCGAGCACCTGGAGCAGCTGCTTACGCAGGATGCCGGCGACACTCTGCGGATCGTCGGCCCCCAGGCTATCCATTTGATCATGAAGTCGAATCAACCCCCGCAGAAGGGGGGCCATGGCTTCGGTAAGTTCACCACTACGTAGCCGAGCATTCTCAGCGTGCAATCGGTCCACGAGTTGGGTATCGTGCCGCCGTAGCCGGGCCAATTCGTCGACGCGGCTCGCGAGGCGTTCCAGCGCCACCGCCTGGACAGCACCGATCGAACCCACCAGATCCGTCCCGCCGCAGTCAGGGCCCGGGCTGCCCGCGGGGCAGTCCTGATCCGCCGGGCCGCCCTGAGGAACCTGATCATCCTGAGCCGCGGTGCCGCCGTGGCCGGCCGGGCCGCGCTCCCCATCCCGTTGATCCGGGCCTGTCGGGGACCGTGTCGGCGTCGCCGGTCCGGCGTGCTCGGATGCCACGGCCGGCTCCGGCCCGCCGGGCCCGGCCTCGTCGGGCCAGACCTCCTCGGGCCGGATGTCCTCGGGCCAGACCTCCTCGGGCCGGATGTCCTCGGGCCAGACCTCCTCGGGCCCGGCATCCTCGGGCCCGGCATCCTCGGGGCCAGCCGCCCCGAGGTCCCCGCCCTCGGAACCGCCGTCCCGGAGATCACCGTTCTCGAGGTACTCCTGCCGGGAACCGTCGGGGGCGTAGGAACCGTCGCCAGGGTAGTCGCTGCCGTCCGCGCAAGGTCCGGCGCCGGGAAACGGGTCGGTTGCGCCGGGAAACTCATCCCGTGCCCCATACCCCGATCCGGCATGGTCCCCGTAGCCACTCGACCCGCCGTGGCTCGGCGGCGAGGGGGACCATGCCGAGGCGTTCCGTGCCGGGAACCGGTCCTCCCCCGGCGGATAGGCGTCTACCGGAACCTGCCGTCTCCGGCCCTGCTCCCAGCCGGCCGCCCGCGAAGGATCGGCGTATGCCGGGTCGGCCTGGCCCGGCTCGGCGCCGGGCACCGGCCCGCCGCGATCATCGGCGGAGTATCGCCCGGGCCGCTCCCGGCCTTGCCCGGAAGCCGGGTCACGATCAGGATGAGATCGGTCCCCGGGGTGGGCCCGCTGGTCGGAGCTCTCGCGGTCGGCGCGCGTCCGCTCGGGTGAGGGCTCGCGACGTGGCTGGAACATCGAGTATCGATCCTCCTCGCCGACGGGCGGCGGGACCGGATGGCTCATCGCGGGCTACCGGCGTCATTTGCGGCCAGCGGTCCAGTTCAGGCCCCAGCCGTAGGCCTCGTCAAGCTCGCGGTGACCGCTGACGTAGCGGACCTCCCGGCTGACCTTGAAGTCGTTGCCGGTATTGGTCAGCAGGGCAACGGCGCACATCCGGACGCCGCCGGCCCGCTCGTCCAGCCGGACCTCGATCGGGGCACCCTGCGCCGGAGTCAGGGTGACCACCGCGTCGGCCTGGTCGAACGAGGCCACCCCCTCGTAGATGAAGGCAAACACGAGGATGCGGCGGATCTGGGAGATGGCGGCGAGGTTCACGTACAGGTTCTCGCCACCGAGCGCGGCGCCCGTGCGGTCGTCCGCGTCGAGGTTGATGAAGGGGGGGTCCGTGAAGGAGCCGAACGCATCGCCCAAGGCCTGGACCACACCCGCACGGCCGTCGGAGAGTTCGAACAACGCGGCGAGGTCGAGATCAATGCCGCCGCCCGCGGCGCCCAGCACCCGCTTGAGGAAGCCGCCCTTCTGCTGGCCGCCGCCCGGCTGCTGGTTCCAGTTGAGGTTCACGTGCAGCCGCCCGCCACCGCCTTGCTTGCTCAGCGAGACGGTCGGCGCGGATTTCGTCAGTGTCACCTTGCTCAGTGAGACCGAGCCGGAACCGGCCGCCGGGGTGGCGGGACGTTTGCTGTAGTCGATGCCCATGGTCCGCTCCCTCGCGGTAGCTGGGTGTCATCCATGATCAGATAATCATCGCCTGGCAGGATCGGACGCCGGTACCCGACGATGTCACAGACGATGTCACATCCGCGGCGGTGCTCTCCAGACCGACCGCCCGGGCCCGGTTGCGCCGGGCAGCTGTCACCGCCCGGCGCACGGCGCTACAGCGGGGCGCCGACGACCTCCCGTGGCTGCCCCGGGCCGCCCTCGCCCTCGTCCGGGACGGACCCGGCACCCGCCGAACCGCGCTCGGCGGACCGGTGGCGGATGGAGGACAGCAGCGACAGACCGATGAAAGCCACCCCGATGATACCGGTGACGATCTCCGGAACCTCGGTCTCGATCGAGATGCCCAGGATGACGGCCAGCGCCCCGATCGCATAGTGGGCACCGTGCTCGAGGTAGATGTATTCGCCGAGGGTGCCCCGCTGGACCAGGTAGACGGTCAGGGACCGGATGTACATCGCGCCAATCCCGAGGCCGGCCGCGATGATGAAGATGTTCCGGGAGATCGCGAAGGCACCGACGACCCCATCGAATGAGAACGACGCGTCGATGACCTCGAGGTAGAGGAAGAGGAACGCGGCGGCCTTGCCGGTGGCGAGCACCAACTTCGGCGGGCCGGCGGTGCCGTTCGACCGGGCCGGGGCCAAGCCGGCCGACTCGGCGGCGGAGCCGGAGTCGTCGTCATCGGCGCCCACACCGCGGGCCTCGAAGAACTCGCCGAGTCCCCGCACGCCCAGATAGGTCGCGAGCCCCGCCAGCCCGGAGAGCAGCACCTGCTGCTGGTGGCCGCCGGCGAAGGCCTGGCCGACCACCAGCAGGGCGATGAGCCCGAGCACGATCGGAACCACATCGAGCTGGCCCGCCCTGCGCAGCGGCTCCTCCAGCTTCTTGATCCACTGGATCTCCCGTTCGGGGTCGAACAAGAAGTCCAGGAACAGCATGAATAGGAAGATCCCGCCGAACGCGGCGATGGCCGGATGCGCGTCATCCAGTTTCTCCGCGTACCGGGCACTGTCGTTCAGCGCCAGGTCGAAGACCTCGACCGGACCGAGATGCGCGGTCAGCGCCACGATGGCGATCGGGAAGACCAGACGCATGCCGAACACCGCGATCAGGATGCCGAACGTCAGGAAGATCTTCTGCCAGAACTGGCTCATCCGGCCAAGGATCGTCGCGTTGATGACGGCGTTGTCGAAGGACAAACTGATCTCGAGCACCGCGAGGATCGCGACAAGCGCCGCGGCCCGGGGGCCACCGATCACCCCCGTCGCGGCCACCCCGATAACAGTGATCGCCAAGGACCATCCGAAGATCCGCAAGGCGTGCACGCCTACCAACACCCTCCCGGACCGGTCGCCAGATCCCGGCCGCGCCGCGCGGGCGGATCCGCGGTCCGTCGGATCCCGCATCGCTCAAGCATCACCGGAGACCGCATCGTCCCCGGCCTACTGGCCCGGTGCGGCGGTCGTCGGCATCGTAACTGCTCGTCTGGTGGGCGCGACCTGACAAAAGTGCTACACCCGATGTGTATCGCTTTATCTGTACATGTCACCCACACACGGCCGGATCTCTAGCATCCGGTCATTACCGGACCGGCCGTCCGGACCCACCGGCCCGGTCAGACCCGCCGGCAGGTCGGGCCCGGTCGCCTGACCGAGCCCGACCGCGCACCCGGGGTTCAGACGTTGACGCCGAAGTCGCGCGCGATCCCGGTCAGACCCGAGGCGTAGCCCTGTCCGACGGCTCGGAACTTCCAGTCCGCGCCGTGCCGGTAAACCTCGCCGAACACCATGGCCGTCTCGGTGGAGGCGTCCTCGGTGAGGTCGTAGCGGGCGATCTCGCTGCCGCCGGCGCCGTTGACGATCCGGATGAAGGCGTTGCGGACCTGGCCGAAGCTCTGCTGCCGCGAGTCCGCGTCATAGATCGAGACCGGGAAGACAATCTTGTCAATCTCCGATGGCAGGGTCGTGAGGTTCACCATGATGGCCTCGTCGTCGCCCTCACCCTCGCCGGTCAGGTTGTCGCCCTGGTGCTCGATCGCGCCGTCGGGGCTCTTGAGGTTGTTGAAGAAGACGAAGTGCCCGTCCGATGCGACCTTGCCGTCGGCCCGGCACGCGATAGCGCTCGCGTCCAGGTCGAAGTCCGCGCCGGTTGTGCTCCGAACGTCCCAGCCGAGTCCGACCAGGATGTTGGTGAGTCCGGGCGCCTCCTTGGTCAGCGACACGTTGCCGCCCTTGCTGAGGCTGACTCCCACTGCTCCTCCTGCTGTGCGTTGTTCGAAAGGGCCGCTGTTCAGATGTTGCCGCTGTTCAGATGTCTCGGAGGCCGCTCAGGCGGCCCCCCGCGGAAGCCGTCGACCCGGGGCAAGGTGCGCCCCGGGTGTCCCCGGGTGTCCGGGCGCCGGCAGCCTACTGCGCGGCGTGAACGCCACAGTGACTCTCCGCCCGCGAAGGCCACGTGGCCGGAGTACTGTGCCCTGCGGGACGAACGAGTGGGCCGCGAGGTTCCCGCGGCCGGCGCCACACCGCCCCGGCGCCGTCCCGTTGCCGCGCCGGCTCCGCCCGGATCGTCCCGGTGCCGCTCGCCCTCCACGATCAAACCACCCCTTTACGCGCCGGTAACCGCGGCGGAACACCACCCAAGCTACCCCGACCCCACCACACAACATCACCACAATGATTCCGGAATGCGCCGGGCGTCCGCCGCCGGGGCCCGGTGACGCTCCGGCCTCGACCCCGCACCCGGAACACCACAACGGAGGAGGTTCGGACGTTCGACAGGGCCACAACTGGGGAACATCGCCTTCAGCGCGGGCCATCCGGGCGGGACGGACCGACCCACCCCAACGACAACAATCGCCCATGCGATGGTCGCGGGCAGTTCACACAGAGGTGTCGCCAATCGCCACGTGCAGGGCGGACCATTGAGGTGTGGTTCGTCTGGATAAGGTCGTCATGATGATCGGACGTTCAGTAGGCCGGGTTGTCATCTCCGATGTGACACCGACCGTCTCGTGTGGCCAGTGGCCGGCGCGGGCGGTCACTGGCGAAATTCTCACCGTCGGTGCAACGGTGTTCCGCGAGGGTCATGACCTCATCGGCGCGAACGTCGTGCTGTCAGGTCCCGACGGGCAGGGAACTCCGTTCACCCGGATGCGGTCCGCTGGCCCCGGGACCGACCGTTACGAGGCGGAGATCACCGCCGGGACCGAAGGCCTGTGGGGATATCGGGTCGAGGCGTGGGCCGATCCGCTCGCCACCTGGCGGCACGGTATTGCCCTCAAGGTCGGCGCGGGCCAGAACACGGACGAACTCGCGGTGGACTTCGAGGACGGTGCGCGCCTGCTGCTGCGGGCCCTGCCCGGGGTCCCCCAACCGCGCCGGGCGGAGATCGCCCTCGCCGTGGCCGCGCTGCGCGACGACAATCGCACCGACCCCCGCGACCGGATCGCCGCGGCCCTCGATCCTCGGCTGGTGAGCCTGCTGGACGCCTGCCCGCTGCGCGAGCTGGTGACCCGCTCGCCGCTGTACCGGGTGTGGGTGGATCGTCGGCGCGCCCTCTACGGCAGCTGGTACGAGATGTTCCCGCGCTCGGAGGGCGCGAGCCTCGACCCGCCCCGGTCCGGGACCTTCCTCACCGCGGCCGAACGCCTGCCCGCGGTCGCGGCGATGGGCTTCGACGTGGTGTACCTGCCGCCGATCCATCCGATCGGCGAGGTCAACCGCAAGGGTCCCAACAACACCCTCACTCCCGGTCCAACAGACCCCGGCTCGCCGTGGGCCATCGGCAGCGAACACGGCGGCCACGACGCCGTGCATCCCGGCCTCGGCACGATCGACGACTTCGACCTGTTCGTCGCCCGGGCACGCTCGCTGGGCATGGAGATCGCGCTCGACCTCGCCCTGCAGTGCGCGCCGGACCATCCATGGGCGAAGCATCACCCGGAGTGGTTCGTCGTGCGCAGCGACGGCTCCATCGCCTACGCGGAGAATCCGCCGAAGAAGTACCAGGACATCTATCCGCTGAACTTCGATGCCGACCCGACCGGGCTCTACCAGGAGATACTACGCGTTGTCCGGTACTGGACTGCACACGGAGTACGAATCTTCCGTGTCGACAATCCGCACACAAAGCCCGTCGAGTTCTGGGAATGGCTCATCGCCCAGGTGAAGTCGACCGAACCGGATGTGCTCTTCCTCGCGGAGGCGTTCACCCGGCCGGCGATGATGCACACACTCGCCAAGGTCGGTTTCACCCAGTCATATACCTATTTCACCTGGCGCAACACGAAGTGGGAGCTCGAGAAGTACGCGCGCGAGCTGGTGTCGGCCGCGCACTACATGCGGCCGAACTTCTTCGTCAACACCCCGGACATCCTACCGGAGTACCTGCAGCACGGCGGCCCGGCGGCGTTCCAGATCCGGGCGGTGCTCGCGGCGACGCTGTCGCCGACCTGGGGCGTCTACGCCGGGTACGAGTTGCGCGAGAACACCCCGGTCCGACCGGGCAGCGAGGAGTACCTGGACTCCGAGAAGTACCAGTACCGGCCGCGCGACTGGGCCGCGGCGGAGCGTGCGGGCCAGTCGCTCGCGCCGTACCTGACCAGACTCAACCAGATCCGCCGCGCCCACCCCGCCCTGCAGTGGCTGCGCAACCTCCACTTCCACCATGCCGACGGGGACGAGATCATGGTCTTCTCCAAGCGGGTGGGCTCCCTGCGGGCAGACGACACGGGTCCCGGGGACACGGCCGCTGCCGACACCGTGCTCGTCGTCGTCAACCTCGACCCGCACGCTCCCCGGGAGACCACCGTGCGGCTCGACATGCCGGCCCTCGGCCTCGGCTGGGAAGACTCCTTCGAGGTCACCGATGAGATCACTGGTGCCGCCTACGCGTGGGGCAAGCAGAACTACGTGCGGCTGGACCCGGCGGTCGAGCCCGCGCACGTCTTCGCTGTGCGGGCCCGGCCGTGATGGATTCTGAGCCTCTCAGCGAACCGATCGGCGAGCACACCCCCGGCCCGGCCCCCGCCATGCCGGGCGGGGAGACCTTACGCGACCCGCACTGGTTCAAGCGGGCCGTGTTCTACGAGGTGCTCATCCGCGGCTTCGCGGACTCCAACGGCGACGGCACCGGGGACATTCGCGGTCTGATCTCCAGACTCGACTACCTGGAGTGGCTCGGCGTCGACTGTCTATGGCTGCTACCAATCTACTCCTCGCCGTTGCGTGATGGCGGCTACGACATCAGTGACTACTTTCAGATCCTGCCGGAATTCGGCGACCTCGGCGACTTCGTCAGCCTGGTCGACGAGGCCCACCGTCGGGGCATCCGGATCATCGCGGATCTGGTGATGAACCACACCTCGGACGCCCATCCCTGGTTCCAGGCGTCCCGCGCCGACCCCGACGGGCCGTTCGGGGACTTCTACGTCTGGTCCGACAGCGACGAGCTGTACCCGGACGCCCGGATCATCTTCGTGGACACCGAGAAGTCGAACTGGTCGTGGGATCCGGTCCGCGGTCAGTACTACTGGCACCGTTTCTTCTCCCACCAGCCCGACCTGAACTATGACAACCCCGAGGTCCAGGAGGCGATGCTGGAGGTCCTGCGCTTCTGGCTCGATCTCGGCATCGACGGGTTCCGGCTCGACGCGGTCCCCTACCTCTATGTCCGGGAGAACACCAACGGCGAGAACCTGCCGGAGACCCACGAGTACCTCAAACGGGTCCGCAAGGAGGTCGACGCCAAGTACGCCGACCGGGTGCTGCTCGCCGAGGCGAACCAGTGGCCCTCCGACGTCGTCGAGTACTTCGGCAACGACGACGAGTGTCACATGGCGTTCCACTTCCCGTTGATGCCGCGCATCTTCATGGCGGTCCGGCGGGAGTCCCGCTACCCGATCTCGGAGATTCTCGCTCAGACGCCCCAGATCCCACCGAACTGCCAGTGGGGCATCTTCCTGCGCAACCACGACGAGCTGACGCTCGAAATGGTGACCGACGAGGAACGGGACTACATGTGGGCCGAATACGCGAAAGATCCACGTATGAAGGCCAACATCGGCATTCGTCGCCGGCTGGCGCCGCTGCTGGACAACAGCCGTGACCAGATGGAGCTGTTCACCGCGCTCCTGCTCTCGCTGCCCGGCTCGCCAGTGCTGTACTACGGCGACGAGATCGGGATGGGTGACAACATCTACCTGGGCGACCGGGACAGCGTCCGGACTCCGATGCAGTGGTCACCGGACCGTAACGCCGGTTTCTCCACCGCGGACCCGGCCCGGCTGTACCTTCCCCTGATCATGGATCCGGTCTACGGTTATCAGGCCCTGAACGTCGAGGCCGGACAGCGCATGCCGACCTCGTTCCTGGCCTGGACCAAGCGGATGATCGAGGTACGCAAGCGTCATCCGGTCTTTGGGCTCGGCGACTACACCGAGCTTGGCGCGTCCAATCCCTCGATCTTCGCCTTCGTCCGCGAGTTCGGCGACGACCGGGTCCTGTGCGTCGCGAATCTGTCCCGCTTCGCCCAGCCGGTGGAGCTCGATCTGCGTCGTTTCGAGGGATTGGTTCCGGTGGAACTGCTCGGCCGGGTGCACTTCCCGCCGATCGGCGAGCTTCCCTACCTGCTGACGCTGCCAGGTCACGGACATTACTGGTTCGCGGTGACCAGACCGGGGGAATTCACCCCCTAGCCGCGTTGGGCGGACCGGGGCAACGGACCGGGGCAACGGAGGCCGTCGGGGACCGTCGGTCAAGGAACAGTCAAGGAACAGTCAAGGAGCACCGGAACCGCCTGGACGACGCGCGGCCGGCCCGGGTCGGGCGAAAGGCTGCTATCGAGGCAGTCGACGTTAGGTTAGCTGGCATAATGATCGTTGAGGACGGGCACCGGGAGGTCGATGATGGGTGACCACCACGCGGAACTGACCGGCCTGTTGCGCGAGTGGCTCCCCCGGCAGCGCTGGTTCGCCGGGAAGGGCAGAGGTGGGGGCGGCCTGCGGATCCGCCACGACGTCATGGTCTTCGAACCGCTACGGCTGCTCGTCGTCGACGTCGACTACGACCACGGCCCGTCGGACCACTACCAGGTTCCGGTGGTCATCCGCTCGGACGCGCCCTTCGGCCACGAGGGCTTCCTGATCGGCGAGAGTGCCGGCGGCCTGGTCTACGACGGCCTGCACGACCCCGATGGCAGCTCGGCCCTGCTGAGCTTCCTCCGCCGGTCGACACACCGCGACGGCCTCGTCGCCGAGGCGCTGGAACCACTGGGCATCCTGCCCGCCCACGCCGTCGGCGCCGAGCAGTCCAACACCTCGATCGTCTACGGCGACGCCTACATCCTCAAGGTGTTCCGGCGGCTCTGGCCGGGCGTCAACCCCGATCTGGAGGTGACCCGGGCGCTGGCGGAGGCGGGCAGCACGCACGTGGCCCGCCCCGTCGCCTGGTACTCCGGCCGGGTCGACGGGACACCGACCACCTTCGGATTCCTCCAGGAGTACCTGCGCAGCGGCACCGAGGGCTGGCGGCTGGCGCTGGCCAGCGTGCGCGACCTGTACGCCGAGGCTGACCTGCACGCCGACGAGGTCGGCGGCGACTTCGCCGCGGAGGCCGAGCGGCTCGGTACCGCCACCGCCGAGGTGCACGCCGACCTCGCCCGGACGCTGCCAACGAGGCTCGCGACCGCCGACGCCCTGCGGTCCCTGGTGACCTACCTGCATGGCCGGCTGGACGCGGCGGTCGAGGCCGTCGCCGAGCTGCGTCCCTTCGAGGCGGCGATCCGCAAGAGCTACGACGAGGTGACGGGGGCGTCGGCGCAGGCCGTCCATCCCCGGCCCTTCCAACGGCTGCACGGCGATCTGCACCTGGGTCAGGTCCTGCGGGTCGACTCGGGCTGGGTGCTGTTCGACTTCGAGGGGGAGCCGGTCCGCCCGGTCGCCGACCGCGTGGGGCTGGAGTCGCCGCTGCGCGACGTCGCCGGGATGCTGCGCTCGTTCGACTACGCGGCCCGGTCGATGCTGCTCGAACGCGGTGACGAGCCGTCGTTGGCCTACCGCGCCCAGGAGTGGGCAGATCGCAACCGGGAGGCGTTCTGCCGGGGCTACGGTGCCGCGGCCGGCCGCGATCCTCGTGAGGATGCCGTGGTGCTGCGTGCGTTCGAGCTCGACAAGGCCGTGTACGAGATCCTGTACGAGGCCCGCCACCGACCGGGGTGGATCGGGATCCCGCTGTCCTCGGTGGGACGACTGACCCGGTCCAGCCCGTCGGCGGGGTGAGCCACGGCCCACCCCGGGCCGCGGCGGCCGCCCGGCAGCGGTGCCGGCGCCCGGGCGCGGATCAGCCAGAAGACCCGACAGAAGACCCGAAAAAATCATCGCGCAGAGAGGCAGGGGTGTCCCAGTGAACAACGGCGACGTCAACAACGGCACGGCGCGGACGGGACGCCTGGCCACCGGGCTCGCCCCCGACCGACCGAACCCCGGAGGGGTGGATACCGCCGTCCGCAACGGCGGTGGCCGGGTGGCGCTGGCG
>NZ_CDWWEW010000085.1:0-15148 GCF_977966315.1 Frankia sp. CeRuru1 | reverse complement strand
CCGTCCAGAACACCCACCGTCCAGAACACCCACCGTCCAGAACGCTGACACGTCGACGGCATCTCGCCGCCCGCCCGATCTTCGGTGACCGAAAGAAACCTGACCGAAAGGCCAGCAATGCCCCCACAGACGACCGTCCTCCCGTACCGGACGCCCCGCACCGCGCCCTCCCGTGCGGCGTCCGTCCCGGCGGCGTCCCTTCCACGACCGTCCCTGCCGAGACCATCCCTGCCCGCGACGGCGCCCGCACACACGCCCGGCGCCGGCCTCCGGACCGGCCAGTGGGAGATCGCGGCGCCGCCCCGGCGCGGGGTGTGGGTCGACCGCACCGCCTGGCTCGCCACCGTTGACGGCCAGGCCCTGCAGCTGACCTACCTGGAGTTCGAGGTACTGGACTTCTTCGTCCGCCATCCCGGGCAGGCGTACAGCCGGGAGGCACTGCTCTGCTCGGTCTGGGGCCATCAGGTCGACGACGAGTCGGCTCCCGACATCCGCACGGTGGATGTCCTGGTGACGCGGCTGCGGCGCAAGCTCGGCCCGGAGCACCGGGACCGCATCGAGACCATCCGCCGCGTGGGCTACCGCTACCGCCCGGCGGATCCCTCGACCGACGGTTGACCGCCGACGAGGTCCCAGACCGTCTCCGCCCGGTAGGTGGGGGATGATCCGGACTCGCCGCCGCCCGAGCTGCTCATCAGGATGAGACGCTCGACGCTCCAGGGCAGCGGTGGGACATCGGCACGCAACAGCTCGACGAGCGGTTGCAGTGCCCGCCCGCGCCCGTTCGGCACCCGGGCGAGCGTCAGATGCGCGCGCAGCGGACGGGTGTCCCGGCCGGCCGCCCCGGCACGCTCGGCGGCCCGCCGGACCCCCACTGCCAGCGCCGTCAGGCGTGGGCTGGCTCGCGAGCCTGCCACGTCACCGGCGGCTGCGGCTGCGGCAATGCCGTCGACGGATGCGTCCGCGGTCACCGGCGGTGGCTGCCGCACCGCGGTCCACAGCACCCGGTCGCCGAACCGTCCGCCACCGACCGTCTCGACGGCGAACGGGCCGTGCCGGCGTGCCACCCGCGCCAGTCTCGCGTCGAGCTCGGCGCGCCGGTCGTCCGGCACTGGCCCGAGGAAGGCGAACGTGACGTGCCACTGGTCCGGCGTGGTCCAGCGCAGATCCGCCGCCGCGGCGCGCGTCCTGTGCACGGCCGCGAGCAGCGCCTCGGCGACCTCGGGGGGTGGGACGGCCGCCACGAACAGTCTGGTCGCCAGCTCAACCTCCCTGGAACGACAACCTCCCTGGAATTACAGGCTCCCTGGAATTACAGGCTCCCTCTCCCTGGGACGACAGTCTCCCTGGGACGAGACGAACAGTGCGGCACGGACCTGCTCCGGGCTCGGATGGCGAGCGCTCGGCCTCCGGTCGATTCTCGGCGACAATCGGGCTGACCGGCGACCCTCGCCACCAGACGGGGAGCACTATCAATGCTGTGACGACGCTCCCCGATCTGGTGCCGCCGCGCGATCCCGCCCTTTCTCAGGCATGGCGGGAGCTGCGGCGCGTCGTGCGCCGGCGGCAGCCGGACCTGCCCCTCGCGATGGCCCTGGTCACCGACGGCTCGGACAGCACCACCGCCGAGGTGCTGCGCGACGCCGGGGTCGACGTCGTCGGTCTCCTCGCCCCGGAACCGCTGGAGTCCCTGGCCTGGGCCGCCGAGGCAGGTGTCCGACGGGCGTACGCAGATCTGCTCACCCTGCTCTCGGACGACATCGAGGCGGTCTGTGTGGAGATGCCGCCGCCCGCGTCCGACATCGTCGCCCGGCAAGCGGCCGAGATCGGCCTGCACGTGCTCCTGGCCGGGCCGGCGACCGTCGAGGCCGAGGCCCTGCGCGCGGTCGCCGACCTCGCCGAGGAGGGTGATCTCGCCCACGTGGTCGCGCTCGACGGGCGGGCCTGGCCGGCCGCCACCCACGTCGCGGCGACCGTTCCCTCCCTGGGCCGGCTCACCCAGATGACCGTGGTGGGCGCGCCGGACGGGCCCGCCGGGCGGGTCGAGATCATCGACCTGGCGACGCGCTGGTGCGGCGAGATCCTCGCGGTCTGCGCCGATCCGGCCGCGATGCCCGCCCCGGCGCTCACCCCGGACGCACCGGTGACGCTGGCCCTGCTGGCGGCGAGCGGCGCGACGGTTCTGATCAACGAGCAGATGGGCGGGGACCTCGGCACCGCCACCCTCACGGTGTGCGGCGACTCCGGACGCATCGTCGTCCAGGGCCGTCTGGTCCGCCGCCAGGACGGCAGCGGCATCCGGGATCTGATGATGCCGACCGTGCCGACCTCCCGGCCGGGGCTGGTGGAGGCCACCTACGACGTGGTGCGCGCCACCGAACTCGACGACGCCCGGCTGGTCCGCGGCGCCACCTTCCACGACCTGCTCACTGCGAACCAGCTGATGGCCGCCGCGCAGACCTCCCATCAGCGGGGCGGTTGGGTGGAGCTCTGAAGGGCGCTTGGAACAATGCTCGGATCGGCGGGCGGCCTACGAGCCGGCAAGCGCGTCCAGGATCGGTGCGGCGCGGTTCAGCGCGGCGATCTCCTCGAGTGAGAGCTCGGCCAGCCGATCGGTCAGCCATTCGTCCCGGCGCCGACGGTCGTCCTCGAGCAGGGCTCGACCCGCCTCGGTCACCTCAGCGATCACCTGACGGCCGTCGGTGGGGTGCGGCCGGCGCTCGACGAGCCCGGTGACGGCCAGCTGCGCGATCACCCGGGTCATCGACGGCGGCTGGACGCGCTCGTGGACGGCGATCTCCCCGAGCGTCATGGGGCCATGCCTCTCCAGCGTAGCAAGCGCGGAAGTCTGCGTGGGGGTGAGCCGGCTCGACCGTTCCTGGCGCATGCGCCGAGAAAGCCGCATCACCGACAGGCGCAGCGCGGACGCGAGTTCGGCCTCACGTGCCGTCTCGGTCTCCATCTCACGACGGTACTCGTTAGCGACACGCAGAAACGAATGACATTCTGGTGAACCGCCGAAAACAGCAGGAGGCGGGTCGGCTACCCCCCAGCGGCAGCCGACCCACCACCACAGGCGGCCTCTCGCGATCTCCGGCCCCCGAAGGCTCGGCCCCCGAAGGTCCGGTCCCCGAGGGACACCGACCCGTTTCTCCCAGCCTCCACCTTCGATGCCACCGCTGGCTTCGGGGGCAGCTCCAGAGTTCTTCGGGGGGTTGCCGCCGGGAGAGTAGGGGGGAACCCTCGAAACCCCCAGTCGTCATGTGCGACGCTTGTTCGGTGAGATTCCGGCTACATATGGTGGATTGAGGTGCCTCATCCGCGTGTACCCCGCCGACTGGCCGCCTGCGCCGCCCGCCACCGCTCATGGTGCTTCAGCATCGGGGGTATGGCCACCACGGCCGGAACGGTCGCCTGCCAGTGGCCGGCATTCTCCGACAACCCGGTGGCGGCGGGCATCAACGTCTCGGTGGCGCTCGCCTTCGTCCTCACCGGAGTGCTGCTGAACGGCGAGGACGCGTTGGGCAGCGCCACCGGAGCCATGATCTTCAGTGGTCTGCTGTGGGCACTGACCTGGACCGTGGCATGGGACAAGGGTCCGTCGGCTTTCATCTCCACGTTCGCCTACACGCATTTCTGGGTCTGTCTCGGCTGGGGCGCGCTGCGATATCCGGTCGGGCGATTGCAGAGCAACCGCGAGCGCGCCCTGCTGGCAAGCGCCGTCCTCGTCATCCCGGTGGCGAACCTGGGACTGGTCGGCATCTCCGACCCGACCTGGCTCGGATATTCCCGAAATGTCTGGTGGTATGGCTCGCCGATCGACCGGGATGTCTTCGAGGAGATCATCTGGGTCCTCAACAGCCTGACCCTCGTGCTGGCCGCGGCCTTTTTTTGGGTTGTCCGCGCGCGGCTGCGCCGCTACTCCGCGCTCGACCGCCGGATCTTCGGACCGGTCGCCATCGCACTGCTGGTCGCGTTCACCCTCGCCGCCACGGTCAACATCTTCGTCTACAACCCCAGCGGAGCCTACGTCCCCCCGGCCTTCATCCTCATCGCGCTCGCGCTGCTGACCATCCCCCTGTCCTTCGCCGCGGCGGGCGTACGCCGCCAGCTCGCCCGCGCCCGCATCGCACAGCTCCTGGCGACGCTGCCGATGCCGCCGACGGTCCCGGCCGTACGAGACATCTTGCGTACGGCTCTGCACGACGACTCCGCCGAGCTCTTCCTGTGGATGCCGCAGGAGCGGCGGCACGTCGACGCCGAAGGCGCCACGGCCACCCCGCCCCGCCCCGGAGCCAGCCGGCTGCTCGTGCCGGTGACGACCTCGTCGGGCGCGCCACTGGCGCTGATCTCCGCCGCCGCCGCCCAGGAGCGCAACCGCGACCTGGTCACGGTCGCCCTGCAGGCCAGCGCCATGGCGCTGGAGAACGCCCGGCTGCACGCCGCCGTGGCCGCGCAGCTGGACGCCGTGCGCGCCTCCCGGGCCCGCATCGTGGAGGTCGGCCTGATCGAACGGCGCCGCCTCGAGCGCGATCTGCACGACGGCGTCCAGCAACGGCTGCTGGCCCTCGCCACCAGACTGGGACTCGCCCGGACAAAGACCTCCGACCCCGATACGATCTCTGCCATCGAAGCCGCTCGCGAGGATCTGCATCATGCTCTCCAGGACCTGCGCAGTCTGGCCCGGGGAATCCACCCGGCCATGCTGAGTCAGGGTGGGCTGCTCCCAGCCCTGGAGGTGGTGGTCGAGCCCCTCCCCATCAAGGTCGAGTTCGACATCCCGACCGTCCGGTTCGAGCCGATCCTGGAGGCCGGCGCCTACTACACGATCTGCGAGGCGCTGACGAACACGGTCAAACACGCCGGGGCGGCCCAGGTCCGGGTGACGGTCCGGTGCGTGGACGACGGCATCCTGATCGAGGTCACCGATGACGGTAAGGGCGGTGCCGTCGTGGTCGAGGGTGGCGGGCTCGCGGGTCTCGCGGACCGGGTACGCGCGCTCGGCGGCGACCTGAGCATCCTCAGCCCGTCCGGCGGCGGCACCCGACTGACGGCGAGCATCCCGTGCGGGTAGCCGTCGCGGATGACTCAGTACTGTTCCGCGAGGGGCTGGCCATGCTGCTGGCCGCCGCGGGAGTCGAGGTCGTCGCGCAGGCCGGGACCGCGGACGAGATCATCGACCAGCTCGCCTGCGGCCGGCCCGACGCCGTCATCCTGGACATCCGGATGCCTCCGACGTTCACCGACGAAGGGCTGATAGCGGCCGAGGCGATACGTGCGGCCCATCCCGCGATGGGCGTCTTGGTGCTGTCCACGTACGCCGAGACGCCATACGCGCTGCGGCTGCTGGGCGACGGGGGCGGCGGCATCGGATATCTGCTCAAGGACCGGGTGGATGACATCACCGCGCTGCACGACGCGTTACGCAGGGTGGTCAGCGGTCGGCTCGTCGTCGACGAGGAGATCATCGCCGGCCTGTTGACCCATCGCCGGCGGGCCGGCGAACTGGAACGCCTCACCGCCAGGGAGCGGGCCGTGCTCCGGCACATGGCCGAGGGGCGATCGAACCAGGGCATCGGCGCCAAGCTCCATCTGGCGCCGAAGACCGTCGAGAACCACGTAGCCAACGTCTTCACGAAGCTACGGATGCCGGCCTCCGCGGACGACAACCGTCGGGTACTGGCCGTGCTGGCCTGGCTCCGAGCCACCGGTGGCGAGGCCGGCGGCGAGGACCACTCCTCGCTCTCCGAGTAGCGGTCCACCCGGTTGGGCGAGCCGCAGTGACCATCGAAGCGTGATTCCACCCCCGAGCGCAGCCACGGGAGACTCTGTCCCACCGGGGTGGCGCAGCCCACGTGGGACGGAGCCCCCCGATCACGGGCATGTGCAGGCACGAACGGCCAAACTTGGGAACAACCATGTGAGCCAGCGAACCGGCGTGAGCGCTCCGTACCCGGACGCGCGCCCCGACTTGGGCCAGTGCCGTCATTGCGGCACCGCCACAGCGAGAGGAGCCCGGCGTGTCCGAGCAGGTCAGCACACTGACCGTCACCGACAACCGCACCGGAAAAACATATGAGATACCGGTTACGGACGGCGCGGTACGTGCGAGTGCGTTTCGCTCGATCAAAACGAGCGACGACGACTTCGGGCTGATGACGTACGACCCCGCCTTCACGAACACGGCGAGCTGTAGAAGTGCGATCACCTACATCGACGGTGACGCCGGCATCCTGCGCTACCGCGGCTATCCGATTCAGGAGCTGGCGGAGAAGAGCAGTTTCCTCGAGGTCGCCTACCTGCTCCTCGCCGGCGAGCTTCCCTCCGCCGAGGAGCTGTCGACCTGGGAAGACGAGATCACCCATCACACCCTGGTCCACGAGTCGATCAAGAAGTTCATCGACGGCTTCCACCACGACGCGCACCCGATGGGCATGCTGGTCTCCACGGTGGGTGCGCTGTCGACCTTCTACCCGGACGCCAAGACGATCGACGACCCGGGGCTGCGCCGGCTGCAGATCGTCCGCCTGATCGCCAAGATCACGACATTGGCGGCGTTCTCCTACCGGCACTCGGTCGGTTTCCCGTACGTCTACCCGGACAACGACCTGTCCTACGCCGGCAACTTCCTCAACATGATGTGGAAGGCCACCGAGCTCAAGTACGAGCCGGACCCCAACCTGGAGCACGCCCTCGACGTGCTGTTCATCCTGCACGCCGACCACGAGCAGAACTGCTCGGCCAACGCGATGCGCGCGGTCGGCAGCTCGCAGGCGGACCCGTTCTCGGCGGCCGCCGCCGCGATCTCCGCGCTCTACGGTCCGCTGCACGGTGGCGCCAACGAGCAGGTGCTGCGGATGCTCTCGGAGATCGGGTCGGTCGAGAACATCCCCGCCTTCATCGCCCAGGTGAAGGACGGCAAGAAAAAGCTGATGGGCTTCGGCCACCGGGTCTACAAGAACTACGACCCGCGGGCCCGGGTGATCCGTCAGGTCGCCGACGAGGTCTTCAAGGTCACCGGCACGAACCCGTTCCTCGACCTGGCCATGGAGCTGGAGCGGATCGCGCTGGAGGACGAGTACTTCGTCGCGCGCAAGCTCTACCCGAACGTCGACTTCTACACCGGCATCATCTACCAGGCGATGGGCTTCCCGGTGGAGATGTTCCCGGTGCTGTTCGCCATCGGCCGGATGCCGGGATGGCTGGCACAGTGGGAAGAGGGCCTGCTCGACCCCGAGCAGAAGATCGCCCGACCGCGCCAGCTGTACATCGGCTACGACCAGCGGCCATATGTCCCGATCGACGACCGTAGCGGGGTCGTGGACAGCGGGACCGACCCGATCGCGGCCCAGGCGGCCCAGGCGGCACCGGAGCGCCCGCTGCGCTGACCGGCCGCAGCCCCCCCCCCACCGGGGCCGCGGTGTCTCCCGCGGCCCCGGCCCTTGTGGTTGCCGGCGGCTCCCGCCGGTTCCCGGCGCCTACAGGTGCTCGACCACGTAGTCGATGCTCGCGGTGAGCGCCTCGACGTCGGCCGGCTCGACCGCCGGGAAGCAGGCCACCCGCAGCTGGTTGCGGCCGAGCTTGCGGTAGGGCTCGACGTCGACGACACCGTTTGCGCGCAGCACCTTGGCCACCGCGGCGGCGTCCACCCCCTCGAAGTCGACCGTCACGACGACCTGCGAACGCGCGGCCGGGTCGGCGACGAACGGTGTCGCGTAGGAAGTCTTCTCGGCCCAGGTGTAGAGGATGGACGACGATTCCGCGGTCCTCCGCACGCACCAGTCCAGCCCGCCCTGGGCGAGCATCCACTCGATCTGGTCGGCGAACAGGAACAGCGTCGCGACCGCCGGGGTGTTGTAGGTCTGGTCCTTGGAGCTGTTGTCCCGGGCCGTGGTGAGATCGAGGAACGGCGGGATCCACCGGTCCGCCGCGGCAATCTCGGCGAGCCGGTCGATCGCCGCCGGGGACACGAGCGCCGTCCACAGGCCGCCGTCGGAGGCAAAGCTCTTCTGCGGCGCGAAGTAGTAGACGTCCACCTCGCGCACATCGACCGGCAGCCCGCCGGCTCCCGAGGTGGCGTCGACCAGGTGCAGGGCGCCGTCGTCCGCACCCACCGGCCGGCGGACCGGACGGGCGACACCCGTCGAGGTCTCGTTGTGCGGGGTGGCGTAGACGTCGATGCCCGCCTCCGGCGCCCAGTCCGGATGCGTACCCGGCGGCGAGGAGATCACCGACGGCGCGGCCAGGAACGGCGCGCCCTTCGTCGTGTCGGCGAACTTGCCCCCGAACTCGCCGAAGACGAGGTGCTGGGAGCGGGTCCGGACGAGGTTGAAGGCGGCCGCGTCCCAGAAGGCGGTGGCACCGCCGATCCCGAGCACGACCTCGTAGCCCTCGGGCAGGGAGAACAGCTCGGACAGGCCTGCCCGCACCCGGCAGACCAGGCTCTTGACCGGCTTCTGCCGGTGCGAGGTGCCGAGGTAGGTCGCCCCGCTCGCGGCGAGGGCCTCGACCGCCTCAGGACGGATCTTCGACGGGCCACAGCCGAACCGGCCGTCCCGGGGACGCAGCCGGTCGGGCAGCACGATCGCGGGAGCGTCAGCCACGGCTGACCCCCGGCAGGACGTCACCGAGCGGGCGCGGAGCGGGGCCCACGTACCGCGCGGACGGGCGGATCAGCCGCCCGGTGCGTTGTTGTTCCAGGATGTGGGCACTCCAGCCGGCGGTGCGGGCACAGGTGAACATGGACGTGAACATATGGGCCGGCACCTCGGCGAAGTCCAGCACCACCGCCGACCAGAACTCGACGTTGGTCCGCAGCGGGCGATCCGGGAACCGGTTGGCCAGCTCCTCGATCGCGGCGGCCTCCAACGCCTCCGCCACCTCGTAGCGGGTCGAGCCCAGGTCACGAGCGGTCCGGCGCAGCACCCGGGCCCGCGGGTCCTCGGCGCGGTACACCCGGTGCCCGAAGCCCATCAGGCGCTCCTTACGGTCCAGGGCACGGCGGACGTAGCCGAGGGGGTCGCCGGTGCGCTCGACCTCGTCGAGCATCGCGAGCACCCGGGACGGAGCACCGCCGTGCAGCGGACCGGACAGCGCACCGACGGCGGCCGACAGCGCCGCCGAGACGTCCGCGCCGGTCGAGGCGACCACCCGGGCGGTGAACGTCGAGGCGTTCATGCCGTGCTCGGCGGCCGAGACCCAGTAGGCGTCCACGGCCTGGACGTGCCTGGGATCCGGCTCACCACGCCAACGGATCATGAACCGCTCGGTTATCGTCCGGGCCCGGTCAACCTCCTTCTGCGGCACCGCCGGCTGACCGAGGCCCCGCGCGGACTGGGCGACGAACGACAACGCCACGACCGACGCCCGGGCAAGATCGTCCCGTGCCTGCTCCGGGGTGATGTCGATCAGCTGGCCCAGGCCCCAGTAGGGCGCGAGCATCGCGAGCGCGCTCTGCACGTCCACCCGGATGTCACCGGAGTGCACCGGGACCGGAAAGGGCTCGGCCGGCGGCAGTCCGGGCTCGAACGCCCCGTCGACCAGCAGCCCCCAGACGTGGCCGTAGTCGACCTTGCCAACAAGGTCTTCGATGTCGACGCCGCGGTAACGCAGCGCGCTACCTTCCCTGTCCGGCTCGGCGATCTCCGTCTCGAAGGCGATCACACCTTCCAGCCCGGGCTTGAAATCGCTTGTTTTCTCGGCCATCGAGTCCGGATCTCCGCTTCTGTCTCTTGGTCCCACCGGTTCTGTCTCTATGGTCCCGCCGGCGGCCCGTCCGCGTCCTGCCCCGTCGGTGCTGCTTCGTCGGTGCTGCTTCGTGGGTGCTGCTCCATCCGATCCTGCCGCGAGGCATCCCACCGCGCCAGGGCGCAGGTGCCCCGCGATGCTCCATCCAACCCCGATCTGGAACCGACCGCGCACAGACCGATGCACTGGGCAACGCGAAACCCATAAAATATGACGTAAGTCACAGCGGCTTTTCCATCATATTACTATTTATACGAATATGCCGAGAGCGGTGAACGGAAAGTTTGGTCAACTGAGATCATTCCGCGCTACGGTCGGGCCTCGTGCCTGGAACGCCTGACCGGCGGCAGTCACGCAGCGCGAACACGACGGGAGGATCATGGCGTTCGTCTTCATCAGTCATCGCGCGGCGGACATCGCATCCGCCGAACGGTTGGGCCGGGCGATCAGCGCGGCGGGGCACGCGGTGCACCTGGACCGTTGGGAGATACGCATCGGCGACACCGTGTCCATGTTCATGAATGAGACGCTCGCCGCCGCCGACTTTCTCGTGCTCGGATACTCCACGTTGGGAATCCACGCGCCGTGGATCGTCCAGGAATGGCTACCCGCACTGGCCGATGATCTCGCCGCCCGCGGTATCACCCTGGTACCAGCATTGCTGTCGGGGTCGTCGGGCGGCGACGCGCCATATCGGCTGGCTGGCCGGCGGTGCACCGACCTTACGGTTCGCTGGGACCTCGGCGTCCACGAGCTCCTGACCGAGCTCTCCTGACCGAGCTCTCCTGACCAGGACGACGGACCCTGGCCCGGCGGGATCACCCTCGGGGCCGTCCCGCTGGCGCGCGCGGCCTGCCTGGCAGGATCGGGGCGTGGCCCCAGCCTCCGCTGCCGACGAGCCGCCGGTGGGCGGTCCGGATCCGGACGTCCCCGATCCGGACGTCCCCGATCCCGCCCTGCTCCGCCAGGGCTACCGCACCGGTCATCTGGAGCCGGAGCATCTCGCGCCGACCTGGGTCGAACAGTTCGCCGCCTGGTTCACCGACGCAGCCACCCCCGGGGTAGGCGTTCCGGAGGCCAACGCGGCCGTGTTCGCGACGGCATCCGCCGCCGGGCGGCCCAGTGCCAGGACCGTGCTGCTCAAGGGGTTCGACCAGCGGGGCTTTGTGATCTACACGAACTACACCTCGCGCAAGGGCCGTGAGGCTGCCGAGAACCCCTTCGGCTCGCTGGTCTTCCCCTGGTACGCCCTCGAGCGCCAGGTCGTCGTCATCGGATCGATCGAGCGCGTGAGCCGGGCCGAGACGGAACGCTACTTCCAGTCGCGTCCGCGTGGTTCGCAGCTCGGTGCCTGGGCCAGCCACCAGTCGACGATCATCGAGTCCCGTACGGTGCTCGACGACCGCGCCGCCAAGCTCGCGGCCCGTTGGCCCGAGGGCACCCGGGTGCCGACACCGGAGTTCTGGGGTGGGTTACGCATCGTGCCGGACATCGTGGAGTTCTGGCAGGGCCGCGCGGACCGGCTGCACGACCGGCTGCGGTACCGGCGGGTGTCGGTACCGGCCGACGGCGACGGCACGGACTCCGTCGCCGGCACGGACACCGCCGGTGTCCGTGCCGGCGATGCGGGCGCCGGCGTCCCGACCGCGGCCGGAGATCTCTGGGTCATCGAACGCCTCGCCCCTTGACCGTCACGCCCCCTGACCATCACGGCAATCGCGCATCCGCCGGCCGGAGACACACCCGGAGACACCTTATTGACTCGGCCCGGCTTAGCGGTCTTCACTGACGTCCGTTCGCCGCTCGCTGTTCATCGTTGAACCCATCGGATCCGCACTGAACGTGCCGGAACGATACTGAACGTACCGGGCCGGTGCTGAACGTGCCGGACTCGACGGACCCCATCGGACAACCACGAAACCGCGGCCGCGCCACCCAACAGTTCCGCTACGCCGGACCCGGCCTCCCGGGGACGAACGGCGCGTTGCTACCTTCTTGGCTGCAATCGCTCCTGCCCGCAATCAACGTGCTCGGCACACGTCGAGGAGACGGATTTATGCGTATCACCAGAATGCGTGCCGCGGTGGCCGGCGTTCTCGGCACGGCGACCATCGCACTGGCCTCCCCGGCGCTCGCCGAAACTCCGGAACCGTCGCCCACGGCCACAGCCACGGCCACGGCCACGGCCGTCACCCAGCCGAGCCCGTCCCCCCTCGTCTCCGACGCCCCGACGGCGACACCGAAGACAGAGCCGTTGGCCGGCGTGGACCCGGCGGTCGGGCCGACCGGGTCGGCCGGCCCGACCGCCACTCCGAGCCTCAATCCGAGCGCCACGCCGAGTGCCACGCCCACCGACGCCGCGGCCCTGATTCCGGGCGCGACGGCGGGCGCGACGTCCTCCGCGAGCCCGACCAACGGCACCGGCAACCCGACACTCGACGGTTTCCTCGACCTGCTGCCCTTCGAGGTCCCGCTGGACAAGCAGATCAACAGCATCGACGACATGGACGTCAACCCGTTGTTCCTCACCTTCACCTGCGACGGCTCCGTCCCCTCCTGGAAATTGAAGAACACCGCGGACAAGGCCTTTGGATTCGGCTGGTTCGACACCAGCCTGCACGGCGGAATTCTGGACATCGGGCCGAAGCAGACCGTTGACGTCCCCTCGAAGGCGCTCGCGGTAATCGGCTCCCCCTGGGACGCCAAGACCAAGGTTCTGCTCGTGACCGTGCCGACGGTCGGTGTCTCCAACTGCACGGGCGGGTCGGCCCCGCCGCCGCTCGCACCGCCCGCTCCGCTACCCGTCGCGGTGCCCGCCGCCACGAGCGCCGTCCCGGCCGATCCGCACTACACGCGATGAGCTCCGGACCTGGTCCCAGGATGGCCGCGGGCGCCCTCGCGGCCATCCTGGGTGGCGTCGTGCTGACCAGCTGCGGCGACGGCGCCAGGAACGCCTCCACCGATCTCTCCCCGCAGGTGCGCAACCAGCTCGCCGCCGTCGCCGGGCTCGGCCAGGGAAAGAGCACCGTGGTCACGGCCGTGGGTGCCAGCGTCGACGTCTACAGCGCCCCGACCGACACCCAACCCTCCTCCACGCTGGCCAGCCCGAATGAGAACGGCGTCAAGCGGGTCTTCCTCGTCCAGGCCAAGCTGTCGGGATGGTGGCAGGTACTGCTGCCGGTGCAGCCGAACGGCAGCACCGGCTGGTTGAAGGCGGACCAGGTCACCGCGTCCGAGACGTCGTACCGGCTGGTTGTCTCCCGCGGCAGGCACCGACTCCATGTGTTCAGCAACGGGACGCAGATCGCCGAGGAGCCGGTGGGGATCGGCACCGCCGACACCCCGACGCCGGGCGGGCGCTTCTATCTCATGGAGCTGCTCAAGCCGCGTGACCCGAACGGTCCGTACGGGCCGTATGCCTTCGGGCTTAACGGCTTCTCGACATCACTCAGCTCGTTCGGCGGCCACAAGCCGGTCATCGGCATGCACGGGACGAACGAACCAAAGCTCATCGGCAAGGACGTCAGCCACGGATGCATCCGCCTGAGCAACGACGCGATCACCAGACTCGCCCAAACCGTTCCCCTCGGTACACCGATCGACATCATCGCCTAGAAGAAGATCGGTAACGAGGCCCTTCCCGGCGGAGGATCGCCGGGGCCCGGGTGGGCTATGCATCCACCGAGGCGGACGGGCCCATGGCGGGACGGGCCGCCACGGCGATCCGCAGATCGTCGACGAATCCGGCGTAGACCTCGTCACGGTGGGCGGGATCTGCCCGTAGCACCGCACTGGGATGCAGCGTGGCGAGCAGCTGAGCCCCGGAGCCGGCCGGCCCGGGGAGCAGCCGGCCACGCATCTTCGTCACCCGGAACGACGGTCCGAGCAGCGACATACCGGCCGTAGCCCCCAGGATCACGACGATCGCCGGCCGAACGAGGTTGAGCTCCGCGGATAGCCAGGGACGGCACGCGGTGACATGCCGCAGGTCCGGGGTCTGGTGGATCCGCCGCGGGCCGTTGCCGGTGCGATACCGGAAGTGCTTGACGGCGTTCGTCATGTACACCTCGGCACGGTCGAGTCCCACCTCGCCGAGGGCCCGGTCGAGCAGCTTGCCGGCGGGGCCCACGAACGGCACACCCCGCCGGTCCTCGATGTCGCCCGGCTGCTCGCCGACGAGGGCGAGCCAGCCGTGCGCGGGGCCGACCCCGAAGACCGTGCGGGTGCCGGGCAGCTGCGCGAGGTCGCATCCCTGGCAGTCGGCGGCCGCCGCCGCCAGGGCCGGCAGGTCCGCCCGTGGTGGTCTGTGTACGGGCTGCATGCTCATCCACCGATTCAACCGGACGGGCCCTCGCCCGTCCGCACGAGCCGCACGAGCCCTGGGAGACCCGGCGTGCCGGGACCCCGGTGCCGGGGGTGCGGGGCGATGCGTGGTACAGGGCGATGCGTGGTACGCGGAGATGCGTGGCGCGCCGTGCGTGAGCTGCCCTCCACATCCCACGCCGACGCGACCACCTCCGGCGGAGCCCGTCACTTCTCCGCCGGTCTTCGAGCGGGGGATCCTGCCCACGCATCCCCCTGCCCAGGATCAAGGATGGCCAATCCACGGGACCACCCCGCAAAATAGCGGCGTGTCATCATTCAACTACAAAGCGTTTGCTGTTGTGCTGTACGGGTGACGCTTGCCGTGGAGTGGGATCGGGGCTTCTCCGACGCATGGTCGCAAATCGTCGCGACAGCTCCGACAGTAGGCCTCTTCCTCGCGATCTGTCTGCTCGGTTGGCTGTTGGTCCGGGCGGGTACGCGCCTCATCACCCGGTTCACCGAACGCGCCGGCCTGGATCGGATCATCGATCGCGCCGGCCTGCCGCGGCTACTGCACCAGCCGGCCCAGAGCGTGCGTGCGGGCGGGCTCCGGGTGCTCATGGGCATCGGCCTGCTCGGCGTGCTGCGGATCGCGCTGGGGGTCTTCGGACCGAACACGGCCGAGGACACCGTAACCGATCTACTCGCTCTGCTGCTCCGCACCCTGCTCGCGACGCTGGTCATCATGATCGGGGTCGGCCTCGCCCGGGTCGTCCGGACCTTCGTCACGGAGGCACTACGCGACCTCGCGTACGGACAGGCGGCCGGCAACATCGTGGCCACCGTGCTCGTAGTCGCCTTCGGCAAAACGGGGTTGGACGAGGTGGGACTCGCGACGTCGGTCACCACACCGGTCCTCTGGGCGATCCTGGCCTCCCTCACCGGTGTGATCGTCGTCGGCGTGGGAGGCGGCCTCATTCGGCCCATGCAGATCCGATGGGAGGAGATCCTCGAACACGTCGAGGACACCGCCGCCGAGGCTCGGGCGAAGTGGCACGATCGCCGCCCCACCACCTCCCCGGCACACGCGCCGGAA
>NZ_CDWWEW010000084.1:0-15164 GCF_977966315.1 Frankia sp. CeRuru1 | reverse complement strand
GCTCGGCTAGAGCGATGACGGCGGGGACATCGGGAGCGACCCAGGCCGGGGGCTGCCGGGGCGTGACGGCTACAGGGGAGGGGTCCGTGGTCCGGACCCTGCTTGGCAGGTCGGCCGTGCCGAACCTCAGATGCAGGTGATCGGGGTCATGGCGACGCCGCTCCCACAGCGTCGCAGTCGGTCCCTGAGCGGTGGCGAGCAGGCTTGCCGGATCGGGGTGGTTGCGATGACGCTCGGTGCATTCCGCCGCGAGCGCGGCACGAGCAGTGGCCTCGACGTCGTCCCGCTCCTGTCGGTAGCGGGCCATGGCTGCACGGAACTCCCGACCCTCCCGCCGTCGGCCGCTCACCACGGAGGCGACCAGGCTCACCGGCGCCAGCACCGCGAAGAGCAGAACGTAGACTGTCCGCAGCAGGGCAGCCATGCCTAGGGCGGCGACGAGCGGCAGCACCGTCGTGAGGACCGGGACCGGGACACGGCGGGGTTCGGCGGGTGCGGCCGGCAGGACGAAGACGGACTCCCGCTCCAGCGGATGCAGGCGAGGCGGACGGTTGACGTCGAGCATGCCAGGAGCGGAGACGGACGGGCGGGTCAGCACCGTGAGCGGTGCGGGCCGCACGAGCAGCAACGTCACCGGGGCGATCCGCACCGCGGCCAGGATGGTGCCGGCAGGCGACGATGGGTGGTCGCCGACGACGGCCGCGCCCGGACCGGCTGTGACGGTGCACCGACCGCCGACCTCGACCCGGATGGTCAGCGCGGGCTCGTCGCTGCTGTGACCCCCCAGCGTGATAGTGCAGCCGGGTCCCGAGCCGACGGTGAACTCACCCGCCGGCAGGTGATGAATGTCGCCCGCCCCGGGCCCACCGATGATCATCATGTCGACCAGACCCGTCCCGCGGACCCGCCGGGACACCGCGGCATCAAGGCTCACCACCGCACCCTCCCGCAGCGGCGAGGAGGCCAGGGTCGCCTCCGGGTCGAGTGGACGGACGGTACCGGAGACGTTGATCGAGGGCCCGGCCCGCGCCAGTGTGGGAGTACGCCGATGCGGGCGGACAGCGGCGGCCATCGCCCCGGCCACCGCACGGAGCGGGGTTTCCGGGGCTGCGGTCAGTAGTACGTCCGTGCTGGAATTCCGGGTGGCATCGAGGACGGTGAGGGTGAAGCGCATGTATGGAAGATACGGCGTGGAAAAGCGGGGAGCGGGACGGGCCGACGGGGAGTTCTTCTACTTGGTGTTGTGGTCGAAATATGTGGTGGCGCAGAAACCACCATGACGACTCATGGCGAGTCGCAAGGATGATGCTCCCGCCCGGCCGTGCGTGCCATCGCCCGGGTGCGCATCACCTCCGCACCCGCCAGCTCCACCATGGCGTCACTCACCTCGGCAGCGTCGGCCGGGATCGGGAAACCGAGCGCAGGTTCGGGTGAGCGCGTCTGGCCGGTCGGAGACGGCCCGGCCGACAGGCCACTCCGACGCTCACTGACATGCTGATCCGATGACCGTGCACGTCCAGCGGTTCGTCCAGGGAGGAGATGAGCCGCTCGGCCAGGGTCGCGGCCTCGGCTGCGGTAACGGGTCCGGTGACGATGACGAACTCGTCCCCGCCCCAGCGCCCGAGAAGGTCGCCGGGGTGGAGTACCTTCGAAAAGCGGCGGGCGGCGGCATCCAGAACGGCATCGCCCGTCGGATAGCCGAAGGAGAAATTGACTCGACGAAATGCATCCAGGTCAAGGAAGAGAACGGCCGTTCCGCGGTTGTTCCCGGTTTTGGCCGTGCCTGTTGTGATGGCCGTGCCGGCGGCGGCTGGCAGGGCGTGTCCGGGGGTTGTTCCGGGCGCCACGGTGGTCACAGTGTCCGGCGGGCCCGCGGCCAGTCGGGCAGCGAGAAGCGCGCGCAGCCCCGTGCGGTTCACTAGCCCGGTTGTCGCATCTGTCGACGCGTGATGCCGCAGCTCCTCCTCCCGCTGGTGTCGCTCGGTGACGTCGTCGACGACGACGACGATCAGACCGTCACCACGGATCAGCGGGCGCAGGCGTACGTCGAGCCAACGATAACCATGTGGTGTCGGTTTCGGGATCTCGATCCGGGCCTGCTTGCGTCGTCGGTCGATCATCTGCCGGGACAGGATCGCCAGTGCCCGCACCGGGGCAGCCGGATCGGCGAGCGCCGCGGCGGCCAACAGGGTCGCGGGTCGGGCTGTGGCTCGTTCCGCCGGCCGAGCCGCCGGCCGAGCCGCTGATCGAGCCGCTGATCGAGCCGCTGAGTTGGCCGCGTTGTCGCATGCCGCCAACCAGCTGATGCCCGGCCGGACGGGGAGCAGGGCCACCCCGGTGGCGGCATTGCGGCGCCAGGCCTCGTTGAGGCGGGTCACCGTTCCCTCCGGGCTGAGCACGGCGACCGACAAGGGGAGGGAGTCAAGGACGGCCACCGCGACGTCGTCGGTCAGCACCGAGCTGGTTCCTTCCGACTGCCGGTCCAGGGGTGGCCGGGTAGGTGAGTTGGACGTACCTGCCTTGCGGTACTGGACACGGGTGGGTCTGCCGTGGGAGCGACGAGTCACGCGCTCCCGCGGCCGGGCGGGACTGCTGTGGTGAGATCAATCCGATCATCCCGGCCTCCTCGTATACGTGTTTTCGTTTTTGCTGACCGGCGTGCGGAGTGGGGGTTGGGTGAGTGCGGCGGGTGCGGGCGGATAGTGACTCCGCTGGGCGAGGGTGGCTGCAGCCGGTCAGCCGGTCAGCTGCGGCGACGGACAATATGGAATCCCGCCTCGGCCAGAATCATCGGTATCAGCCTGATGGTCTCGCGGTCCTTCTCGCGACTAGGGGCATCAAGGCCATCCCACGGCACAAGCATGGGATGAGTTTTTCGATCGTTGTCCCGGTGGGGTCCGTACCGCCACCCGTTAGCCTGGCGCTCGACCATCCACCGCTCGTGTTCTCGCTTCGCGAGAATTTCAACCTCGTTGTGCTGCGCGTCGGTCACATTGAAAGAAAAGGGATCGTCCCGGACAGTGCCGGCAACGATTCCGCAGCCGATCATATCGAGTTTCCGGCGGATGTCGCGGGCCTGTTCGTAGTTGGCGTTGCGAAAGTCCTCCGAGAGATTTTCCCAGGCGACGAGCGCGCGGTTTTCTTCCGGTCTTTCGCCGGCTTCCATCCGCCGCCGACAGTAGTCCCGGTGTATTCCTTTGGCGAGCTGTTCGACCTGGGGATCCTGTAGCTGGTCGGGATCGCAGACGCGGTCCAGCAGCGGAAAAACGGTGAGGCCGCGGTAGAGGATGTCCAGCGGTCGCGCGCCGTCACCGCTACCGAAGGCCTGCCCGAAGGGGGTCATGCGGTCCACCCGAACGATCACCTTGCGGTGTCCGGGCAGCCGGGAAACCGCAAGAGCCTTGCGTAACGCCAGTTCCTCGTCCTCGTAGCAGATGAACACCAACTGCATGGTACCTTCCGGGGCGTATCCATCCAGGAGAGTGTTCAGGTCGACCTCGTCGGAACCCGTATCCTGGCAGGTGGTGTCTATCGTCGCCTCGACGAGGCCATAGCGGGTCTGCAGCAGCCTCAGTACACCGCTGGCATTCTTGTCGATGAGGGTCACCTGCATCCGCGACGTCGCACCTACCTCTCTGCGGCGCCGCGCGAGTTCCAGGAGCAGCTCCCGGCCGAACGGGCCCATGCCCACTATCACGACGGACAGACCGGGGGGCGCGAACGCGATCCGTTCGTCGTCGAGCAGAAGACCTGCACCGAGACGGGCGGTGTTGAAGAACTCGACCGTGAGATGACCGATGTGTTCCCTGCCGAGCAGAAGCGTCCACAGGGCGTCGAGCACGTCAGGATCCGACTCCTCCGCGTAGCATGTCAGCGGGCGGTGGCGCTGGCGTGACACCTGCTCCGCCGCCGCGACGACAGCAGCGTTATATCCGGACGCAGTCCCACACACGTACAGTTGGTCGGCCCGGGCCACGCCAGCCCGCCGTAACACATCCTCGCGACGCGCATCTCCTCGTAGCAGGACCAGACCTAGACGGCGGGCATGTTCCGCGATTTCGATACTGTCGGCGTCATCGATCAGTACAACCTGGCGGGACGCGGCCCGCAGGCGTTCCGCGAAGGCAAGCGCCGTCGGTCCGCTGCCACAGATGACCGCGTGCCCCCGGGACAGCGTGGCCTGGAGGGCGGCCATCGGTTTGACCAGCGCATCCGCGAGTACATAAGCAGTGGCCGTAGGCGCCAGGAAGCGGGCGATCTCAAAGGAGATCGGGAGACCGACATCATTGGGCAGGTCCGGTGGCTGGACGAAGAAAAGCCCCAGGCTGCCGTAGGCGATGTCGGTGGCGCTGAGGCCGGCGCCGGGGCTTCGGGACATCTGCCAAAGCCCGACCGCCCCCAGGCTGAATGCTGAAACCGCGGCAAGCAGGCATAGGCGTCGCCAGCCGGCGGGCGGCTGGAACAGTCCGTTGAACATCCAGCGGACGGTCCGCACCGGGTGGCGCATCCGGGAGGAAACGACTGCCACGGCGCCTTCCATGTTCCGAAAAATGATCAGCAGAACATCATAGAACACGGTGCCTACCAGCCTCCTGTCTCCTCCGCCGGCCAACAGTTCAGCCAGGCCCGGGGACCGGACATCGGGAGGTTTAGTTGGGGAGCCGGACCCGTGATTGATCTCTCCCTGATATTCATCGACAAGATATTCCGACGACCGGGAAAGTAACGGAATCGATGTCCGCCGGGGTGAGGATTCAGCGGGTGAATCGACGGCGGCCGGCGGCCGGCGACTCGCCGGGCATGGCCCCCTTCCGCGGCACGCGGCGCTGCACTCACACGCACCCCTCTCACCGGTGCCCGGCAGGAGCCGGCGGAAGCGGCCACCCTGGCCTGGCGGGTGCCGTGCTCACCTGGTCCCGGCCTGAGCCGCGCTGCTGGTCCCGGTCTGAGCCGATGGTTCCGGACCACCGCGCGGCGCATGCCGCCTTGCCCGGTTGCCGTCAGGAACGTCCCCGCCAGTCATACCCGAAACGTCCCCATCAGCCATACCTGATCGCTACCCGGCCGGGTCAGGATAACGCGAGTGGCGCAACGCCAGCCATCACTCACAGGTATTGGGTAGGTACTCCTCGATGAATCGGGCGGGGATGACGGAAGGGTGTTCTCTGTGGTTGGTGACGAGGCCGCTCACAGGCCGGGGCGAATCGTTCCTGAAAGTGGCAGCTACGAGGGTAGCGCCGGGTGCGGCCCTGCCACCCTGCTCCGGGACCTTGCCGGCGAGCGGGGGTGGCCCCCGACGGAGCTGCGGGCGGGCGGCGCTCGGCCGGCAGCCCTGCTGGTGCCACCGGCCGGTTGGGGCAGCCTCGGGGATGAGGCCATGATGCGTGTCGCCTGGGCGGCGCTTGCAGCCCGGCACGGTGCGTACTGCCGCTACGTTGACGTCGGCGCCCCATCCTGGCAGCGCACGCTGGGGACGGCTCCCGCAGGAGATCTGGAACCGGTGCTGCTGGCACGGGGCGCGGCCGCCTGGGATGCGTGGCTGGGCATGGTTCCGCTGCTCGCATCGGTCACCGAGGTCCACATCCTCGGTGCGGACATCCTGGACGGAGCCTACGGTGCCGAGCTCGCGGTCCGCTACGCGCAGCTGGCCGCGCTGAGCCTGCACGCCGGCGCCCAGGTCACCCTGCTGGGGCACAGCTGGCGGGCACAGGCAGATCCGGCCGCAGCCCGCGCGCTGCGTTGCCTGAGCGGACATGTGCGGGTGTGCGCGCGGGACCCGCACTCCCAGGTCCGGCTGGCCACGCTCGGCATCACCGCCGAACTGGTCGCCGAGCTGGCTTTCCTGCTCGAGCCGGATCTCCACCAGCCCGGTGGGGCGCCGGCGCGGGGAACAAGGCGATCTGATGCTCGCCGAGCGGCTGCACCGCCGGCTGGACGAGCGGGAACCCGGACGTGCCCACGTGCTGCACACCGACGCCGGACCGGCCGGAGCCAAGGCACTCGTAGGTGCGGTGGACATGGTCCTCACCGGTCGGATGCATCTGGCGGTTGCGGCGATCAGCCAGGGTGTCCCCCCTCTGGCGGTCGGCTACCAGGACAAGTTCTCGGGCCCGCTGGAAAGCGCGAGGCTGCCGGCATGGTGTGAACTCGAACCCGCCCAGGCCTGTGCTGGCGAGCGTCTCGCCGATGTGCTCCGCACCGTTCTCGCGCAGGCGCCCGCGCTGCGCCGCAACCTGCGGGCCGCCTGGCCGGAGCTGATGGCATTGGCTCGCCGCGGCCTGCCGGACGCCACTGGAGAGCCACACTGAGCCGGAGCGGGGTCCGGTCCGGGCACGAGGTCCGGCGAAGCCTGAGCTGGATGTGTGGTCAGTTCGTGGATTTCCGTCAGTTCCCGAATCCGCGGTCAGTTCAGGGTCATGGGCGCGGCGGTTCGGGCCGCAGGCGAGAGGCCCGCGGCTGTGAGCGGCACCGTTCCCAGAGCGTGAGGTAGGCGCGGGCCATCTGGCGGTCGGTGAAGGTGCTCACGGCCGCCTGCCGTGCCCGTTCCCCCAGCCGGTGGCGCAGGACCGGATCATCCCGCAACCGGCACAGCGCAGCGGCCAGGGCGGCCGGGTCGCCAGCGGGCACGAGCAGCCCGGTCTCGCCGTCGATCACTGCTTCGGGGACGCCGCCGACCGCTGTCGCCACCACCGGCAGCCTGGATAGCATCGCCTCGACGATCGCCAGCGGAAAGCCCTCCGTCCTGGACGGCAGGCAGAAGACGTCGAAGCCGGCTAGGGCGCCGCGCGCCGCGTCGGACCAGCCGGCGAGGGCGAACCGGTCGGCCACCCCGCTGGCCGCCGCGAGTTCGATCAGCTGGCGGCGCTCGGCCCCGTCACCGACGACAACCACGTTCGCCCCGTCTATCGTGGCCAGAGCGGCGATGAGCACGTCATAGCCCTTCATCCGATCGAGCCGGCCGAGGCTACCTACCACCATCGGGCCCGGCCTGGCCGGCCGGTGCGGCGGGGCGCCGAGGTCGGGGACACCATTCGGGATGCTGCACACCGAACCGCGTCCCAGGACGTAGAAGTCCTCCACCCGTCGCGCGCTGCCGGCTCCCACGGCGACCCGAGCGTCCGCCCGCCGCGACAGCGCCCTGGTCCGCAGGAGCAGCGGCAGGTCAGTCGTCCGCAGCGGAAGCTGATCGACGGCGACGACCCGCAGATCGCAACCGGCCACTCCGGCCGCCAGACCGGCGGCCAGCATCGGCGCGCACGCCCACGGCACACACCGGTTGACGTGCAGGACGTCGGGGCGTACCCGGCGCAGCAGCCGCACGTGCGCGCCAGTCCCCCCGCGCACGACATGGACGGACGCGCCGCCGCGCCGACGGCCGGCGACCCATTCGACCAGCCCGGCGTCGGAACCGGCAACCTGGACGTCCAGGCCCGGATCCGCCGCCGCCGCGAGATTGCCCAGGCTGATCTCGGCGCCCCCACGGCCGGCTGTGTCGGTGTAGAGCAGCACCTTCACGCGATGACCACCCTATTCACCTCAACCTGTCGAACCCAACCCGGTCACACCCAACCCAGCGGAGAACATGTCCGGACGTATATGAACAAAACAAGGCGCAGAAGAGCGTTTGACTGTCGTGATACCCGCCACCAATCGTGATACCCGCCGTCAAAGGAACAAGCCCTGCGGCCCCTGGCCGCGTCGGCGTCCGAGCGTTTCGCGATCATGGAGCTGGCCGTGCCCGGCATCTCGCGGAAGCCACGATCGACCACTATCAGGATGACCTACGCCGGCTGTGGTTCGCTGAGGGTCGGTAGGCTGGAGCAGTCATCTCTGGAGCAGTCATCTACAGGATGGCGGTCCGTCGCCTGGCCCGCCCGGGAGCGTTCACGCAACGCCACCCTCGTGGCTAGCTGGTGCTTTCTGCGGCAAGAGGGTGTGTTGATGTCGATCGAGGAGTCCGGGGTAACCGAGGTGGCGGGGCCGCGGTCCGGCTACCGGACCGACGCGGTCGCGGCCGATGCCGCAGCCGCTCCCGACGGGACGGCTGTCCGTCTCGCCGGCCGCGTGGTCCTGTGGCGCCGTATGGGCGGGCTGATCTTCGGGCATCTCCAGGACCGTAGCGGCCGGGTGCAGGTTTCCCTGTCCAAGACCGATCTGGGTGCCGAGGTCGTCAAGGAATGGTCCCGGGCTGTGAAGATCGGCGACTTCGTCGGGGTCGCCGGCAGCCTTTACACCACCCGCCGCGGCGAACGGACCGTCGCCATCTCCGAGATGACGGTGCTGAACCGGACCGTGCGTGCCCTTCCGGACAAGTGGCAGGGCCTGTCCAACGTCGAGGCCCGCTACCGCCGCCGCTACCTCGACCTGCTCGTCAACGCCGAGTCCCGGGAACGCTTCCAGACCAGAGCGAACATCATCAGGCGGATTCGGCGTTTCCTTGACGACAACGACTTCCTCGAAGTCGAAACCCCGATGCTGCAAGAGGCAGCGTCCGGCGCCGCGGCCCGCCCGTTCATCACCAGGCATAACGCCCTCGGTGAGGACTTCTACCTGCGGATCTCCCCCGAGACCTATCTCAAGCGGATCGTCGTCGGCGCCTACGACCGCGTCTACGAACTCGGCCGCAACTTCCGCAACGAAGGCATGGACTCCTCGCACCTCCAGGAGTTCACGATGCTGGAGTGGTACGCCGCCTACTGGGACTACCACGACAACATGGCCTTCGTCCGCGAACTGATCCTCACGGTCCTCGACGACGTCCTCGGCACCCGGGCGGTTACCTACGAGGGTGTCAAGCTCGACTTCGGCACCGACTGGCCGGAGATCGACTACCGGGCCGAGGTGGAGCGGCGCACCGGCATCGACCTCACCGTCGTCCGTGATCTTCCCGCTCTGCGCGCCCGGGTGGCCGAACTCGGCCTGGACGTCGGGACCTCCCCGTCCTACGCCGGCCTGGTAGACCTGCTCTACAAGAAGACGGTCCGACCCGATCTCGTCCAGCCGTGCTTCCTCGTGCACCACCCGGCGGAACTAGTCCCGCTGGCCCGGCGCAGCGACACCGACCCCACCGCGCTTGACATGTTCCAGGTCGTGGTGAACGGCGTGGAGATCGTCAAGGCCTACTCCGAACTCGTCGACCCCGCCGAACAGCGGCAGCGGCTTGAGGAACAGGCCGCGCTGCGGGAGGCTGGCGACGACGAGACCATGATGCTCGAAGAGGACTTCATCGAGGCCATGGAATACGGGATGCCCCCGATGTCCGGCCTCGGGCTCGGCATCGACCGGTTCGTTGCCCTGCTCACCGACGCCCCGACCCTCCGCGATGTCGTCCTCTTCCCCACCATGCGCGGCGCCCACAAAGACCAGACAGCCCCCGTCGAAGATGACCTGTGACGGCCCCGGCCCGTGGGATTCCCTCGTTTCGACTCGCCCGTCCGTGGTCCCGCCGAGGCCACTGCCGCCGACTAGACATGCATGATCTTGAAATTGTCCAGGCGTCCCGAACATACGTTCAAAACGCCTGGTCGATGCGGAGGCTCGGGGATTTGAACCCCGGAGGGGGTGTATGCCCCCAACCGCATTAGCAGTGCGGCGCCATAGACCGGACTAGGCGAAGCCTCCCAACGTGCCTGCTCATCATAGCGTCTCCCACGACGGTGCTGACGCTCGGTCCGAGCGGATCCCGGCGGGCTGGATCACGTCTGTGTGGTCCGGCCGGCCGGTTCCGCGCGGTCCATGGGTTCCATCGGTCCCAGGGCCGCGAGGATCGCGTCCGCGATCTCACGGCGCCGTCCGCCGTCCGCCACCGGACCACCATCGGCCTCCCGCACGTAGAAGGCGTCCACCACGTCTAGTCCGAGGGTCGCGACGATGGCGGTGGCGACATCGAGTCGCAACCCGGACAGCGCCCGTACGATCCGGTACAGCACGCCGGCCTGGTCGGGGGCGCGTACCTCGATCACGGTCATCGATCCCAGGTCGTCATCGAAGATCACCTGAGGTGCGCCGGGCGTGGTCCACCGCTTGGCCCCGGCGTAGTCGCGTTCCCGGGCGGCGAGCCGACCGGCGACGTCGAGGGTGCCGGCGAGCGCGGCCCGCAGGTCGGCGAGCAGCCGCGCCGGCTCCGGTACCCGTCCGTGCGGCGCGGCCACGGCGGCCTGCAGCAGCGCCCGACCGCCGTTCCTCCGGGCCGAGGCCCGCCGGATGTCCAACCGGTTCAGCGCAAGGACACCAGCGATGATCGCCAGCAGTCCGACGTGGTCGGCGCTGACCACCACGATCTCGAACATGCCCTCGTCCGGCAGCGGATTGACCTGGACAACGTGCTCGTCGGGCAGCGCGAGCAGGTCACGCTGCCGATCGTCGAGGTGCGGGGGACACGGGACCCGCTCGCCGCCGAGGGCGGCCCGGGCCCGCTCGACGAGGTCACCGATCAGCCGCGCCTTCCAGGCGTTCCACGCGGTCGGGCCGGTGGCCCGGGAGTCGGCCTCAGTCAGTCGGTGCAGCAGGGTGAGGATCCGCACGCTGCCGGCGGACGCGGCGACGCTCTCGATTGTTCCGGGATCGTCGATGTCCCGCCTGGTCGCGGCCTCGCCGAGAAGCAGGTGGTGGCGGACCATGGCGACAAGCACGTCAACGTCCTCGGGCGGCAGGCCCAGCCGGGGGCCGATCCGTTCGATCTGCACGATGCCCGCGTCGGTGTGGTCGCCGGGGAAGCCCTTACCGATGTCGTGCAGGAGGGCGCCGAGCAGCAACAGATCCGGCCGGTCCACCTCGCGGGTGTGCGCGGCGGCCCGCGCCGCGGCCTCCATCAGATGCCGGTCGACGGTGTAGCGGTGGTAGGGATTGCGTTGTGGTCTGCTGCGCACCGCCGCCCACTCCGGGATGAGCCGGACGAGCAGCCCCACCTGGTCGAGGGATTCCAGCACCCCCACGGCCGCGTCGCCGGTGGCCAGCAGCGTAACCAGCGCGTCACGGGCGGCGTCAGGCCAGGGGTCGGGCATCGGTGGAGCCTCCCGGGCCAGCCGGTCGACGGCGTAGCGGCCCAGCGGGAGCCCGCTTCGTGCGGCCGCGGCGGCGGCCCGCAGCACCAGGACCGGGTCCTTCGCCGGATCGACGTCCCGGGCGAGCTGGACCTCGCCGTCCTGGTCGACCACCCCTTCGCCGAGGGGGCGGCGGGCTGGCCGCCGGCCGCCACCGCGCCACCGCGCCACCGACCGCAGGCCGGCCGCGACCCGGTACCAGGTGGTGTCCCAGGTCCAGGAGATGGCGCGTCCGGCGTCGGCGACCGCGTGCGCGAGCGCGAGCGCGTCGGCGTAGCCGAGCATGGTGGCGACCGCCTCGGAGTCCTGGAGCAGGAGCCGATCGTGGGCTCGTCCCCGACTCAGCCGGCGGATCTCGCCGCGGGCATCGAGCAGCACCTGACCGGCGGCGGTTACCCGCTCGGAGGGGGACTCGGCGACCCAGGCCGCCGCGAGGGCGTGCAGGGCATGGACGTCACGTAGCCCGCCGCGGGATTCCTTCAGGTCGGGTTCGAGCAGGAACGCGACCTCACCGAGCCGGGCGGCCCGTTCCGCGACGGCCTCGGCGAGCTCGGGCAGTCGTTTCGGGGCATGGGACCGCCACCGGGCGCGAGCCCGCTGGGCGAGTTGCGTGGCCAGCGTCGCGTCACCCGCGACGTGGCGGGCGTCGAGCAGGCCGAGCGCGGCCTTAAGGTCACCGTCGGCCACCATGATGGCCTCGTCGACGGTGCGCACGCTGTGATCGAGGCCCACCCCCGAATCCCACAGCGGATACCAGACCGCGTCGGCGACGGCGGAGATGTCGTTCTGTTTGCCGTCGTGGACGAGGACGAGGTCGAGATCGCTGCCGAACGCGGGCTCCGCGCGTCCGTAGCCGCCGACGGCCACCAGGGCCATTCCCGGCCCGGGATCGCCGAACAGGTCGACTAGGGCATGGTCGGCGAGGTCGGTGAGGATGCGGCGCAGCCGTGGGCCGGTCGCCGTGGGCAGGCGCTCGGAGCGGCCCTTGAGGATCTCCAGGCGGTCCGTCATGGCTGTCCTCCTCCGTTCGGCCGTCTGGCCGTGATCGATCTCGGATCTGGATCGATCACGGCCAGCGGAGCGCCGAGCCGAGGACACAGAAACGCGCACCAGCGCAACTGTGGTCTCGGGTGGTGCCGGATCGTGCGGTGTCGCGGGTGGTGCGTGGTGCCGGGTGGTGCGTGGTAACGGTGATGGATGGAGTCGGGTGGTGCGGTGGAGCCGTGCCGCGGTGGCGTTGCCACGCCCGGCACTACTACAGCGCGTCCGCCCCCCGCTCGCCGGTACGGACCCGTACCACCGACTCGACCGGAACGACCCAGATCTTGCCGTCGCCGATCTTGCCGGTCTGCGCCGACGACGTGATCGCCGCGACCAGATCGTCGACCGCCCCGTCCGCGACGACCACCTCGATCTTGATCTTCGGCACGAAGTCGACCTTGTACTCGGCGCCGCGGTAGACCTCGGTGTGGCCCTTCTGCCGGCCGTAGCCCTGGACCTCGGAGATCGTCAGTCCGTGCACGCCCAGGGTCTCGAGCGCCGCCTTCACGTCGTCGACCTTGAACGGCTTGATGACGGCGGTGACGAGCTTGGTCATGCCTGGGCCTCCTCGGGCACCTTGACGGGGCTGATGCTGCTCGTGGGCAGCGAGCCGCTACCGCCGATGGACGTGAAGCGGTACGCCGTCTCCCCGTGCAACGCCTCGTCCATGCCGGCGATCTCGTCGTCGGCGTTCAGCCGGAGACCGATGGTGTACTTCAGGGCGAGAGCGATGATTGCCGTCACGACGGCCGAGTAGCCCAGCGTCGCGCCGACGGCGAGCGCCTGCTCCCCGAAGACGCTCCACGGGCCGCCGTAGAAGACGCCGTCCTTGCCGGCCTCGTTCGTGTCGACAGTGGCGAAGAGGCCGGTCAGCAGGGCGCCGAGCACACCGCCGACCAGGTGGACCGCACCGACGTCGAGCGAGTCGTCGATGCCGACCTTGCCCTTGATCGAGGTGGCCAGGGCGCAGACGACGCCAGCGATGCCGCCGACGGCGATCGAACCCATCGGAGAGACGAAACCACAGGCCGGGGTGATGGCTACCAGACCCGCGACCGCGCCGGACGCGGCTCCCAGGGTGGTCGCCTTGCCGTCGCGCAGCTGCTCGACCGCGAGCCATCCGAGGATCGCGACGCCGGTCGCGATCTGGGTGTTGAGTAGGGCGTACCCGGCGACCTTGTTGGCGCCCAGCGCGGAACCCGCGTTGAACCCGAACCATCCGACCCACAGGATGCCGGTGCCCAGGAGAACGAACGGGACGTTGTGGGGACGGAAGTCGCCGGTCGGCCAACCGGCCCGCTTGCCGAGGACCAGTGCCAGCACGATCGCCGCGATACCGGCGTTGGCGTGGACGACCGTGCCGCCCGCGAAGTCCAACGCGCCGCGCTCGAACAACCAGCCCTTGCTCGCCCACACCCAGTGTGCGATCGGCGAGTAGACCAGCAGCGACCAGAGCGGGATGAAGATCGCGAAGGCGCTGAACTTCATCCGATCGGCGATCGCGCCGGTGATGAGGGCGGGCGTGATGATCGCGAACATCAGCTGGAAGGCGACGAACACGACGTACGGGATCGCGCCGTCGCTGCCGGAGAGGTCCTGGAGCGCCAAGAAGTCGATTCCGCCCCAGAAGCCGTTACCCTCGCCGAATGCGACGCTGAACCCGATGACCGACCAGATCAGCGTGACGATCCCGATGCAGAAAAAATTCTGCATGATCATTCCGAGCACGTTCTTCGCTCGGACCATGCCACCGTAGAAGAACGCCAGTCCGGGCGTCATGAACAGCACGATCGCGGAACTGATGAGCATCCACGCGGTATCGCCCGAATTCAATTTGTCCATGTCTCTCCTGTCATTCCCCGCGCGATGCGCGGACTGCGCTCACCCGGTCCCCGGCCACGCTGCGCTCGTCCCGGATCCTCGGGTCCGAAGAGTCGGCAAGATCTGTTCCCGACCTATGTCTTAGCTGTTTCTGACGTGTGAAATCGCTAAATTGGGTGGCCTGTGACCCGATCTCGTCGGCTGGCGGTGGGTACTTGGAGACTCTCCGCTCGTCACGGCGTGCTTCCGTGACTGTATAACTGCATAGAGTTACCGTCCGGCGGTGTGAGCAGTGTCCCCACGGAGGGCTGGCATAGCGCCGGCGAACCGCGCCCCGGGCCCCGCCGTCCCCGTGCTGTCCCGCCATCCCGGTTCGGCCAGCGAACTTCGAAACACGTCGCAAGGCAGACTCCCGCCGCCGGCCCGACCGACGGTCCCCAGCCGACCGGGAACGATCCGACCGGATGGCGCCCGAAAGCCGGAGCGCCCATTGTTCTCGGACTGGTCGGCATTCTCGTCGCCGGGCCTCCGGTTGTCTGGGGGTTTGCCGGATCCGCCTGGGCGGCGCCGGCGACTCCGGCCTCCGGGTCGGCCCCGGGGAGCCCGGGGAGCCTGGAGAGTCTGCAGGCGGAGATCAACGGTACCCGGGTACGGCTGGACGAATCCACGCGTCAGACGGCGATTGCCACCGAGGTGTTCAACGCCGAACGTATTCGGCTGGCCGAGGCCGAGCGGGCCGCGGCCGCCGCGGCCGGGCGGGTCGACCGTGCTGACGATGCTGTACGGCAGGCCGCGGACAAACATCGGGGGTTGGCGGTGTCGGCGGATCGGGCCGGGGGATTCGGGCAACTGTCGTTGCTGCTGACCGGCGACCCCCGACAGGTACTCGACCGGGCCGGTACGGTCGATGCGCTGGCCCGCCGGCAACGTGTGGCGGACACCGGCCTGCGGCTCGCGCGTCGGGATCTCACCGAGGCACGCCGGAGCGCTGACATGGCACTCGCGGGCAAGAGGAAGATCGTCATGCGGCTCGCCGCGCGGAAGCGGTCCATCGAGGCGTCCGCCGCCGAACAGCGCAGTCTGCTGCAGCGGCTCGAATCCCGCTACGCATTGCTGGAACGGCAGGCCAGGGAACGTCAGGCCGCCGCCGCGCGGGCCCGCAGGGCGGCGCAGGCCGCCGCCGCGGCGGCGGCGGCCAGGAAGGCCGCGGCCGAACGGGTCCGTTATCGGAAGGAGTCGGCCGCGGCTGCGACCGCGGGC
>NZ_CDWWEW010000083.1:12244-15550 GCF_977966315.1 Frankia sp. CeRuru1 | reverse complement strand
GGCCCAGGCCGACCGGGTCGGCGCACTCGTGGCCGAACGTGCCGATCTCGGCCTGCTCGACCTGTCCTACTCGTTGGCCACCACACGCTCGGCACTGCGCCATCGCGCGGTGGCGGTCGCCACCGGCCGGGACGAGCTCGTCCGGGGCCTTGCCGCGCTGGCGGACGACGACGCCGGAACAATCCTGGGTACCAGGGACGAGGGTCGGCTCGCATTCATGTTCACCGGTGGCGGCGCCCAGCGCGTGGGCATGGCACGCGAACTGGCCGAGTCCTTCCCGGCATTCGCCACAGCCTTCGACGAGGTGTGCACGGCCTTGGACGAGCACCTGCCTCGTCCGCTGCGCTCCGTGATCGAGTCGGGTGACGAGCTGGACCAGATCGACTACACCCTCGCCGCGCTCTTCGCGGTCGGGGTGGCGCTGTTCCGCCTCCTCGAGACGTGGGGGGTACGGCCGGACTTCCTGGTGGGTCACTCGACCGGCGAGCTGATCGCCGCGCATCTCGCAGGTGTCCTGTCGCTGTCCGACGCCGCGACGCTGGTGACCGCCCGCGGTGGCCTGATGCGTGCCCTGCCCAGGGGCGGTGCCATGGTTGCCGTCGAGGCGACGGAGGAGGAGGTGCGCGCGACCCTCGACGAGGAGGGGCGCGCGGTGATCGGGACCATCAACGCTCCGCGGGCGGTAGTGCTCTCGGGTGACGAGGACGCCGTTCATGCCGTCGCCAGCGTCTGGAAGGAACGGGGCCGGTCCGTCAAGGTGCTGCCGATCAGCCACGCCTCGCACTCGCCCCGCATGGACCCGATGCTCGACGAGTTCCGTCTGATCATCAAGGGGCTGGCGTTGCGCCGGCCGAGGCTCGGGATCGTGTCGACGGTGACCGGCCAGGTGGAGTCCGGGGACGGATGGGCCTCGGCCGACTACTGGGTGGAACAGATCCGCAGGCCCGTGCGCTTTCTGGACGCGGTACGCACCCTGGAGGCGCAGGGGGTGACAACGCTGCTGGAGCTGGGGCCGGACGGGGTCCTCTCGGCGATGGCGGCAGCCGGTGTCGAGCACGCGGTCGCGGTTCCCGTCATGCGCCGGGACCAGCCGGAGGCCCGATCGCTGGTCCACGCGCTGGGTGTGCTGCACACCCGAGGCGTGTCGATCGACTGGCAGGCCTTCTTCTCCGGCTCCGGCGCGCGGGCCGTCGACCTGCCGACCTATCCCTTCCAGCGGGAACGGTACTGGCTGGAACCGTCGGTGGCTCCCTTGACCGGGCCGGGCCCGTGGCCCGGCGGACGCGGTCCCGGCAGCGCCCTTCACCACATCGACTGGGTCGAAGACGCCGTCGTGCCCTCGGCCCGGACGGCAGTCTGGGCGATGCTCACGGCCGCCTCGGACCCCGTGCCCGGCGTCCCGTCCTACCGGGACCTGCCGGCCCTGGCCGACGCGCTTGACTCCGGGGCCTCGGTCGAGGCCCTCGTCGTCGCGCTGCCGGCGAGCCGAGCGATCGCGACCGCGGCGAACGAGGCCGCGGGTGGGGCCGCGGGACCGACACCCAACCCGCACCCGCTCGTCCGGCAGGTGCTGCTCCTGCTGCGCGAGTGGCTGACCGACGACCGGTTCACCGGCATCCGCCTGATCCTCGTGACCAGAGGTGCGGTGGCCACGACCGGCGACGAAGCACCCGACCCGGCCGCGGCGGCGGTCTGGGGGCTGGTCCGATCCGCGCAGTCCGAGGCACCCGACCGGGTCGTTGTCGTCGACACGGACACAGACCCGGGTGAGGAGCCGATCCCGCCGGATCTGCTCCCAGCCCTGCTGGATGCCGAGGAGCCCCAGGCGGCCGTGCGCGCCGGGCGGATCCGGGTTCCCCGGTTGGCCCGGATCCGTTCCTCCGAGATCCACGCCGGAGCGGACAGGCCGGTGTGGGGGTCTGACGGGACCGTCCTGATTACCGGCGGGACCGGTCGGCTCGGCAGCGCCGTCGCCCGCCATCTCGTCGCCACGCACGGCGTCAGGCATGTACTGCTGGCAAGCCGCTCGGGTGAGCGGGCGGAGGGGGCCGACAGGCTCCGGACCGCCCTGACCGAGCTCGGTGCGACGGTCCGCCTCGCCGCCTGCGACGTCTCCGACCGGGATGCCCTCGCCGCGCTGCTCGCCGACATTCCCGCCGACCAGCCGTTGCGCGCGGTCGTGCACGCGGCAGGCATGCTGGACAACGGCCTGATCACGACCATGACGTCGCAGCAGCTGGACGACGTCCTCCGTCCCAAGGCCGAGGCCGCGTGGCACCTGCATGAACTGACCCGGGAGACGGACCTCTCGGCATTCGTCGTCTTCTCCTCGACCGTCGGGCAGTTCGGGGCGCCGGGCCAGGCAAACTACGCCGCCGCGAACGCCTACCTCGACGGCCTGGCGCAGCACCGCCGTGCGCTCGGCCTGCCCGCGACCGCGCTGGCCTGGGGGCTGTGGAACGTCGACGGTGGCATCAACGCGCAGCTCGGCGACGTCCACCGCGCCCGGTGGGCCTGGGACGGCTTTGTCCCGATCGGCGCCGAGGAGGGAATGGCCCTGTTCGACGCGGCGGTCTCGGCGACGCGGCCCGTGGTGACCATCACGCCGTTCGACCAGGACATGCTCAGGGCGCTCGACGCCGCCCCACCTCTGTTGCGGGCGCTGATCCCCGCACAGGGCCGCCGCTCGACCAGAAGCGCCGAGATTCCGATGTCGCAACGGCTGGCCGCGCTGTCCGGCGCCACCGAACGGGCCGAGTTCGTCCTCGGTCTGGTCCTGGACGGCGTGGCAGCGGTCCTCGGCCGCGACGATCCCGCCGCGATCGACTCCGAGCGCCCCTTCCGGGAGCTGGGATTTGATTCCCTCACAGCGGTGGAGATGCGCAACCGGCTGAGCGCGGTCACCGGCGTTCGGTTGCCAACCACCGCGGTGTTCGACCATCCCACTCCCTCAACGCTGGCCGCCTTCCTGCTCACCCACATCGCGCCCCATGACACGACGAGCCCGCGGCCGACCGCGCTCGTGGCCCTGGACGAGCTGGAGGAAGCGCTCATGGCCGCGGCCGTCAATGATCTCGACGGTCATCACGACGCCATCACCGTGCGGCTGCAGACGCTGCTGTCGAGATGGCTCGAGACCGGCGTGAGACCGGCCGAGCGGGCCGACCCGGACCCGGGCGACCGGCTCGCGGCGGCGTCAACCGCGGAACTGCTCGACTTCATCGACAACGAGCTCGGCCGTGCCACAAACTGATTCCCGCCCGACTTCCGGAACAGGTAACCCACCCATGGCGGACGAGAACAAGC
>NZ_CDWWEW010000083.1:0-11864 GCF_977966315.1 Frankia sp. CeRuru1 | reverse complement strand
AACCCACCCATGGCGGACGAGAACAAGCTGACGGAGTACCTGAAATGGGTTGCTGCCGACCTGCAGAAGGCCCGGCAGCGCATCACGGAACTGGAGTCCGGCCGGGTGGAACCGGTCGCGATCGTGGGCATGGCCTGCCGGTTCCCGGGAGGTGTGCGCTCAGCAGACGATCTGTGGCAGCTGGTCGTGGACGGACGGGACGCCATCACCGCGTTCCCCACCGACCGCGGCTGGGACGTGGACGCGCTCTACGACCCCGACCCGGACATGCCGGGTACCACCTACACCCGAGAGGGCGGCTTCCTGGAGGGAGCAGCCGAGTTCGACGCCGCGTTCTTCGGCGTCTCTCCCCGTGAGGCGCTGGCGATGGACCCCCAGCAACGGGTGCTGCTGGAGACGGCCTGGGAGACCTTCGAGCACGCGCGGATCGACCCGACCCCCCTCAAAGGCACCGATATCGGCGTCTTCGTCGGCGCCGTCGAGCAGTCCTACCTGGGGCTCTACGGCCCCCAGGAGCTTGAGGGCTACCTGCTGACGAGCCGTCTCGGCAGCGTCATGTCCGGCCGCATCGCCTACTCCTTCGGCTTCGAGGGCCCCGCCCTCACCGTGGACACGGCATGCTCGTCGTCCCTGGTCGCCATGCACCTCGCGGCGCAGTCCCTCCGCAGCGGCGAATCATCCCTCGCCCTCGCCGGTGGGGTGACGATCGCCGGGACCGCCGGCGGATTCGTCGACTTCGCGCGGCAGCGCGGCCTGGCCCCCGACGGCCGGTGCAAGTCCTTCGCCGCCGCCGCCGACGGCACCAGCTGGTCGGAAGGCGTCGGTCTGCTCCTGCTCGAACGGCTCGACGAGGCCGTCGCCCGGGGGCACCGGGTGCTGGCAGTCCTGCGGTCGTCCGCCGTCAACTCCGACGGCGCTTCCAACGGCCTCACCGCTCCCAGCGGCACCTCCCAGGAAAGGATCATCCGGGCTGCGCTCACCCGGGCACGGCTCGACGCCTCCGACGTGGACGTCGTCGAGGCACACGGCACCGGCACCCGGCTCGGCGACCCCATCGAGGCCCAGGCGCTGCTGGCGACCTACGGGGCCGCGCACACGTCGCGACGCCCGCTGTTCCTGGGCTCGCTGAAGTCCAACATCGGGCATTCCGTGGCGGCCGCCGGGGTAGGCGGAGTCATCAAGATGGTCCAGGCGCTGCGGCACGCCGAACTCCCCCGGACCCTGCACGTCGAGCGACCGACACCGCTGGTCGACTGGTCCGCCGGGACGATCGCGCTGCTCACCGAGCACCGTCCGTGGCCGAGGACGGACCGGGTGCGCCGCGCGGCGGTCTCCGCGTTCGGCGTGAGCGGCACGAACGCCCACCTGATCCTCGAGCAGGCGCCCGGTGAGGAGACAGCGCGGGAGGCGGCGGCGCGGGACCCAGCGCCGGCCCTGCCGGCGATCCCGCTGCTGCTGTCCGCCCGCGGCCGGCAGGCGCTGGTCGCCCAGGCGCGCGACCTGATCTCGGTCACCGCGGCGGGCACCGGTTCTTCCCTCCTCGATCTCGCCTACTCGACGGCCACCAGCCGCGCCGCTCTGCCGCACCGGGCCGTGATCCTGGCCTCGGACACCGAGTCCCTGCTCACCGCTCTCCGTTCGTTCGCCGAAGACGGCGCCCACACCGTGACCGCTGTGCCCCCAGGCAGGGGCCGGCTGAGTTTTCTCTTCACCGGCCAGGGTGCCCAGCGGGCGGCCATGGGCAGGCGGCTGCACGAGGCGTTCCCGGTGTTCGCCGAGGCGTTCGATGCGGTGTGCGCACACCTCGACCCCCATCTGGAGCATCCGCTGCACGGCGTCCTCGAGACCGGGACCCGGCTGACCGAGACGCGCTATGCGCAGCCTGCGCTGTTCGCGATGGAGGTCGCCCTGTTCCGGCTGTTCGAGGCGTGGGGGGTCCGAGCCGACTTCCTCGTGGGTCACTCGATCGGCGAACTGGCCGCCGCGCATGTGGCCGGAGTGCTGTCGCTGCCGGACGCGGCTGCTGTGGTCGCCGCGCGAGGCAGACTCATGCAGGCGCTGCCGGGTAACGGGGCGATGGTCGCGCTGCAGGCCTCCGAAGCGGAGATCACCCCCCTGGTGACCCGGTCGGCGGGAGCGGTGGCGGTCGCGGCGGTCAACGGCCCGGCGTCGACAGTGGTGTCCGGTGACCGGCGCCTCGTCGACGAGATCGAGGAGCGCGTGCGGTCCTGGGGCCGGCGCACCAGGCGGTTGGCGGTAAGCCACGCCTTCCACTCGCCGCTGGTGGATTCCATCCTCGACGAGTTCCGCCAGGTGCTGCACGGAGTCTCGCTGAACGCTCCAGACATCCCGATCGTGTCGACCCTCACCGGCCGGGTCGCCTCCGGCGATCAGCTGCGTTCCCCGCGGTACTGGCTGGATCAGGCACGGCACACGGTCCGCTTTCACGACGCTGTGCGCACACTTGCCGATCAGAAGGTGACCACCACCCTGGAACTGGGTCCGGCCGGAGTGCTCTCGGCCCTGGTCGCCGACAGCGTGCGCCTCACCGCCGTGGCCGCGACGCGAGCCGCCGCGACCGAGGCGCAGGACGCGGTCGCGGCGCTGGGAGCGCTCTGGTCGGCCGGGCTCCCTGTCGACTGGTCCGCCTTCTTCGCCGGGACGGGTGCCCGGCAGGTGGACCTGCCGACCTATCCGTTCCAACGCGAGCGGTACTGGCTGCGGCCCGCGGCGGCGGCGGCCACCGCCGCGCCGGATCCGCGGGACGCGGTGCTCCGCGTCGGCTGGGACCCGCACCCCACGGCCGGACCGTTCATATCCCCGGACCTGGCGGTGCTGCGCCTCGGGGGCGCTCAGGCCGGCGCTCAGGCCGCGGTGCTCCGGGAACTCTCCGCCGGCATGGTGTTCGACGACGTGGCGGACGCCCTGGCCGCGCTGCGCTCGCGGCCGGCGTACGACGTCCTCCTGGTCCCCGTGATGTTCTCCCCGGACAGCGACGTGCCCGGGCAGGCCGAGCGGGTGGCACGGGCGATGCTGGGGCTGGTCCAGTCATGGCTGCTGGGCGATCCGGCCGCTGACGCGTCGCTGGCGGTCCTGACCCGAGGCGCCGTCTCGACCGGCCAGGGTGGCCCGGACGCCACGGACCTCGTCGCGGCCCCGCTGTGGGGGCTGCTGCGCTCGGCACAGTCGGAGGCGCCCGGCCGCATCACGCTGGTCGATCTGGATGAGGACGCGGCGTCGGTGGCGGCGGTGCCCGCGGCTCTCGCGTCCGGCCAGCCGCAGATCGCCATCCGGGCCGGCCAGATCCGCACACCGGGCCTCGCCCGGGTCCCGCGAGGGGCCGAGCCGTCGGACGGCACCACGTGGCGGCCCGGCGGCACCGTGTTGATCACGGGGGGCACCGGTGCGCTCGGCGGGCTGTTCGCGCGTCACCTCGTCCGCGCGCACGGTGTCTCCCAGCTGCTCCTGGCCAGCCGCCGGGGCCTGGCCGCGGGCGGCGCGGCCGAGCTCGTCGCCGACCTCACCTGGCTCGGCGCCGAGGTCCGCGTCGCCGCCTGCGACCTCGCCAACCGCGATGCCCTCGGCGCGCTGCTGGACTCCATCCCGAAGGAGCATCCGCTCACCGGGATCGTGCATGCGGCCGGGGTGCTCGACGACGGCCTGATCCCGGATCTGACCCCGGACCGGCTGACCACCGTGCTGCGGCCCAAGGTCCACGCCGCGTGGCACCTGCACGAGCTCACCCTCGCCCACGACCTGGACTCCTTCGTGCTGTTCTCGTCGATCGCGGGCATCATCGGTGGCGCCGGCCAGGCCAACTACGCCGCGGCAAACAGCTTCCTCGACGCCCTGGCCAGCCACCGCGCCCGACTCGGGCTGCCGGCGACGTCGCTGGCCTGGGGACTGTGGGCGCACGAGGGCGGGATGAGCGGGCACCTGACGCGCGCCGACCTCGACCGCATCGCCCGCTCCGGCCTGCGGGCCATCACCTCCGACGACGGGCCGCGGATGTTGGACCTCGCGCTCCGGGCTGATCATCCCGCGCTTGTCGTCACCCCGGTCGACCTGACCGCGCTGCGGTCCGCCGCCGGTCGCGCGCCCCTGCTGCTGCGCCGCCTGCTGCGGGACACCGACGGAGCCGCCGAGGAGGTGTCCGAACCGCGGCGCCTGCTGGCCCGGCTGACGGAACTGCCCCCGTCTCACCGGCGCGGCGCGGTGTCGGACTTCGTCCTTCAGGAGGTGGCGCTCGTCCTCGGACACTCGGCACCGGGAGCGGTCGAGGAGCACCAGCTCTTCTCCGACCTCGGATTCGATTCGCTCACCTCGGTGGAGCTGCGCAACCGGCTGGCCGATGCCACTGGTCTGCGGCTGCCGCCATCCCTGATCTTCGAGCGCCCGACACCCAAGGAACTGGTGGAGCACCTGGCCACCCTCCTGGTGGCCGCGCGAGGGGCGTCCTCGCGCGCCGCCGACGTCGACTTCTCCGCCGAGGTCCACCTCGACGAGGGTATTCAGCCCGCGGGCGAGATCGACCGGGTGGCCACCGACCCCGCCGAGATCCTGCTGACCGGCGCCACCGGCTTTCTCGGCGCGTTCCTGCTCCGTGATCTGATGCGATCGACGACCGCCACGGTGCACTGCCTGGTGCGGGGAGAAGACCGGGCCACGGCGACCCGCCGCCTGCGGGAGAACCTGGCTTGGTACCAGGTGTGGGAGGACATCGATCCGGCCCGTCTGTCCGTCGTCGTCGGTGACCTGGCCGCGAGCCGACTGGGCCTGGCCGAAGCCGGGTTCGACGACCTCGCCCGCCGGGTCGACGTCGTCTATCACGCCGGCGCGACGGTCAGCTGGCTGCGGCCCTACACCGAACTCGCGCCGACGAACGTCGGCGGCACCCGGGAGGTGTTGCGGCTGGCCGCGGCACACCGCACGGTTCCGGTCCACTACGTGTCGACGACCGGGGTGTTCCCCGCTCCGAGCCCTGACGCGCGCGCGGCCACCGTGACCGACCCGACCGGGCCGGCGCACCTGCTGCACAACGGTTATCTGCAGAGCAAATGGGTCGCCGAGCAGATCATCGGTCTCGGCAGGGACCGCGGACTGCCCCTCTCGGTGTACCGGGTGGATGTCGTGTGCGGCGACCAGATGACCGGCGCCTGCCAGACCAGGGATTTTGTCTGGTTGAGCCTCCGGGGAATCCTGGAGGCCCAGGCGGTGCCCGAGAGCCTCGCCGGCGTCGTCCACATGGTTCCCGTGGACTACGTCAGCACGGCGATCGTGGCTCTCTCCACGCTGCGGGACACCGCTGGCCGGACCTTCCATCTGTACAACCGGCAGAATCAGACGTTCGCCGAGTTCGTCGATCACCTCAGATCCTTCGGATACCACCTGCCCGCGCTGGACTGGGACTCGTGGTCGGCCCGCGTGCGCGGGGACCGGAAGAACGCGATGTTCCCGCTGCTGGACTCGTTCGAGGGAATGAACGCAGGCAACGGCCTGGCCACCTATCCGCCGATCGATGTCTCGGACACCGAACACGCGCTGCGGGAAACCGGCATTGAATGCCCGGCGGTCGATCGTGGCCTGTTCGAGAGATATGTGAGCTTCTTCGTCAAGGCGGGCTATTTTCCGCCCCCCACCCTTTAGCACGCAGCAGGGGAGTGACCGCATGGCGGAAACATCTGGACGTGATCGTGTGGTTGTGCTCGGCGCAAGCATGGCCGGGCTGTTGGCAGCGCGTGTGCTGACGGACCGGTACACCGAGGTCGTCCTCGTCGACCGTGACGACCTCACCGGGCACGACGCCGCCGGGGGGCACCGTGACACCCGACGAGGCGTCCCGCACGGCGAGCACCTGCACAACCTGCTGGCCGCTGGTCTCCTCGTCCTGGAGGAACTGTTCCCGGGGATCACCGAGGAGCTGACAGCGAACGGCGCAGCCGCAGGCGACGGCACCGGCAACACGCGGTGGATCGTGAACGGCCGGCGCCTGCCCAAGCCGCAGTCCGGTCTGCCCCTGCTGTCAGTCAGCAGACCGCATCTGGAGCGGCGGGTCCGCGGGCGTGTGCGTGCGCTCGCGAACGTGACCGTGGCGGAACGCACCGAGATCACGGGGCTGCTGACCAGCCCGGACCGGTTGACCGTGGTGGGCGCCCGCGTCCGGCGGGGGGAGACCAGCCGTGATCTGTTCGCCGACCTGGTCGTCGACGCGACCGGCCGACGCACCCGCACGCCCGTGTGGCTCGCGGAGCTCGGCTACCCCGAGGTCGAGGAGGAGCAGCTCCGGGTCGACGTCGGCTACACCACCCAGTACTACCGGCTGGCGCAGGACCGGATGGTCGACGAGGTCTCCATCGACGTCGGCGCCTCGCCGGAGATTCCACGAGGGGCGCTGTGCGCCAAGGTGGAGGACGGCTGTGCCGTCGTCACCGGCTACGGCATCGCCGGCGCCTACCCACCCCACGACTCCGCGGGCTTCCATGACTTCCTGAAATCGCTGGCCAGCACCGACATCTACGACGCGGTGCACGATCAGGAGACTCTCGGGGAGCCGATCGCCTACCGCTTCCCGGCCAACCTGCGACGCCGCTACGAGCGGATGAGCTCGCGCCCTGGCGGGCTACTCGTCATCGGCGACGCCGTATGCAGCTTCAACCCGGTATACGGGCAGGGCATGACCGTCGCGGCCCTGGGATCCAAGGTGTTGCGGGACCACGTCGACCGGTCGGGGGCGGTCGAGCCCGGCAGGTTCTTCGCCGACCTGGCGGCAGAAGCCGTCGACCATGTGTGGGAGCTGACGACCGGGGCCGACCGCGTCTTTCCTGGTGTGGGCGGTGACCTGAGCGAGGAACAACAGGCCGAGCTCGCCTTTCTCGACCAGCTGCTCGAGGCCGCGCGGCGGGATGAGCGCCTGCTGGTCGCCTACGCCCGGGTGGCCTACCTCCTTGACCCGTCCGAGGCGCTGGCGGCCCCGGCGATCCAGGCGGCGGTGGCCCGGGCTTTGGAACAGACCGACCAGGGCTAGCCGCATACCGGCACTCCGAACGGACCAGCACCCGCCCCCGGGGGACCCGCGGGAGCACAACCACCGCCGCGGCGTGCGCTGCCCACGGTTCGCGACCTACCGGCTCCAGCGGGCGAACCCGCCCTGTCGGACAGGATTGCGGGACACGATCCGCGCCGTGGCTGGTTGTTCACCGGTAATCGGGTCGATTCCTCTCACGTTTATACACGATTACCGACACAAGACCGGATCGAGGAACGCTCGCTGCTAGCCTGCGAGCAGGTCCACGCCATATGCCGTCAGTATACGAATGGAGCAAATGTGCCGTGACCGAAACTCAATACGCACTGGTACGTGACATCAACCTGCACCAGGAGGCCTTCGGAGCCGCTTTCAACTCCGGTGACGCCGCCGCGGTCAATGCGATGTACACCGACGACGCGGTCGGGATGTGGGAGCCGGGAAAGCCCCTCCGCGGCCAGGTCCGCCGCGACTACGTGGCTGAATTTCTGGCGACTCGCAAACCGTCCGTGGAAGCGACGGTGCGCCAGAAGCTGGTGGTCGGCGACACCGCCATGCTTGTGGTCGAGTGGCGGATGGACACGATCGGCGCAAACGGCGAACCCGAGCCGCTGGACGGCGTCGCCATCGACGTCCTGCGTCAGGGCGAGGACGGCTACTGGCGTTACGTCGTAGACAACCCCTTCGGTGTCAGCGGCCCGTGGGCCGCCGAGGACGAGGGACGGGAATAGATCGACGCACGAAACGCGGACGCGGGTCACATCACCGCGCTGGCACGCCTGGGACCGGCGAACGAACGATCACATCCATCGCGGCGGACGCCGCACGACATCCGGAGAAGCTCCTGTGTCCACCCCCTCAGTCTCCGCATCGCCGGTCACCGTCGTCGGACTCGGCCTGATGGGCCGCGCGCTGGCGGCGGCCTTCCTGTCCAACGGCCACCCGACCACGGTCTGGAACCGCTCGGCAGGGAAGGCAGACGATCTGGTCGCCAACGGCGCGACCCTCGCCCCATCGATCAGGGCCGCGGTCGAGGCGAGCCCACTCGTCGTCATCTGCGTCTCCGACTACGACGCCGTGCACGAGCTGCTGGACCCGGTCGGCGCCGCCCTGGACGGCCGGACGCTGGTCAACCTGACCACGGCCAGTTCCACTGTGGCGCGTGAGACCGCCAGCTGGGCGGCCCAGCTCGGCAGCACCTATCTCGACGGCGCGATCCTGGCTCTCCCCCAGGCCATCGGCACCGCCGAGGCCACGGTGCTGTACTCCGGACCGAAGGCGGCCTTCGACGGGCACCTGGCCACCCTGCAGGTACTCAGCCAGACCGGGACCGTCTATCTCGACGAGGACCACGGTCTGTCCGCCCTCTATGACATGTCCGTCCTCAGCATCATGTGGGGCGTCCTCAACACCTTCTTGCACGGTGCCGCGCTCCTGGGCACCGCGAGTGTTCCGGCGACCACCTTCGCGAGCCTGGCGGTCACGGCGATCAACGTCACGGCCGACTACGTCACCGCCTACGCGCAGCAGATCGACGAGGACAGGTTCCCGGCCACCGACGCCACCGTCAACGTCCACGTGGGCGGCATGGAGCACCTCGTGGAGGAGAGCAAAGTGCTCGGCGTCAACGCGGAACTCCCGACCTTCTTCCTGGAGCTGGCGAAGCGCGCGGTGGCCGACGGCCACGCCGAGGACAGCTACGCGGCGCTGATCAAGCAGTTCCGCAAGCCCTCCGCCTGACCCAGCCCAGCCACCCGGAACGGCGCGGGGAATCCGAGGCGCAGGCCGCATGCGCCGGATTCCCCGCACGTCCGGAACGCGGCGACATCCACACCGCCTCGACGACCACAGACCGTAACGCGGGGGGATTCACCTTGACCACGCATGAAGACGGAGCGCACACAGGCTCGTCCAGCCGTTCGTTCTCTCGCAGGACCGCGCTCAGGGCAGGTGGCCTGGCCGTCGCCGGATCCGCGCTCGGGGTCAGCCTCCCCGGTGTGGCCGAGGCCGTCGAACAGGGCCACGCGGGCCATCGCGACTACGACAACATCGTTGTCGGGGCCGGCCTGGCCGGCCTCACCGCCGCCCGCGAGCTGCGGCGCAAGGGACAGCGGGTGCTTGTGCTCGAGGCACGCGACCGCATCGGCGGGCGGACATGGACCGACACCTTCAACGGCTCTGAGATCGAGCGCGGCGGCGCCTGGGTCGACCCGCTGCAGCCCCATGTGTGGCGCGAGATAGCGCGCTACGGCCTGTCGGTCGTGGCCGACGCGGGACCCGAGCGCGTGATCATGCCAACCCTCACCGGATTCGCCGAGTACGACCCGGTCGAGGCCTACACCCGGCAGGGCGAACTCTTCACTCCTTTCTTCGACGGCTCACGCGACTACTTCCCGAAGCCGTACGAACCGTTCGCCCGCGAGGATCTGATCACACCGCTGGACCGGCTGAGCCTGCGCGACCGGCTCGACCAGCTCGCCTACCCGCCCCAGGACGAGATCCGCATGACCAGCACCACCGCGCTCTACGGCGCTCCGAGCGCGCGCGGCTCGATGCTCCAGCTGTCGCAGTGGTGGGCACTCGCGGGCTGGAACTACCAGAGCTTCTCCGGAGTGAACACCTTCCGCATGGAGAAGGGCACCATCGCCCTGGCCGAGGCCATCCTGAAGGACGGCAGTCCAGACCTCCGGCTCAACTCCCCCGTCACGTCGATCACTCAGAGCAATGGAAGGGTGCGGGTAGGGACCCGCACGGGGACGACCTACACCGTGCCCGAGGTCGTCATAGCCGTCCCGGTCAACGTCTGGAAGACCATCAGCTTCGGCCCGGCGCTGCCATCGGAGTACCGCAGGGCAAGCAGCCAGGGCTACGGTGTGCCACGCCAGAAGAAACTGTGGCTGGATCTCACCAGTCCCACGGACCGGTTCATCGCCGAGGCGCCCGAGGGCTATCCCCTCGTCATCATGGGCCGGCTGAACGAGAACGCGCCGGTCGTCGCCTTCACAGTGGACGACAGGCTTGACGTCGGCAACCGTGCCCAGGTCGAGGCGGCGGTACGCAGGATCATCCCGGACGCGCAGCTTCGCAGGCACACCGTGACGGACTGGCAGGCAGACCAGTACGCCCTCGGTGGGCCCGCGTACCGGCAGCCCTTCCAGCTCACACAGCTACACCGTGCGATCAGCCAGCCCTTCGGGCGGATCAGATTCTGCGGCGACGATCTTGCCCTTGGCTGGAGCGGGTACATGGACGGCGCCATCGAATCGGGTCTTCGGGTCGCCGGTTCACCAACGTTGTCCTCGTCGTCGCCTGCGGCGCCCGAGGGTCGCCGCCCGGTGACACCCCAAGTCGATCACAGAATCTACCGCCCCGTCCATCGTCTGTGATCAGCGATACAACGGCAGTGAGATCGGGAGTAGGCCATGCCAACGACGAACCAATCCGCGACCGAGGCTGTGGACTCGCTGTTCTCCTGGTTCCGGGAGATGCACGACCAGCATCCGATTCATCACAGTGAGGAGTACGGATGGCAGTTGTTCCGGCATGCCGACATCGCCCATGTCCTCACCGATCCGAAGACGTTCTCCTCGGAGACGGTGCGGCTGTTCAACGAACCGCAGCCTGATCTCGACCTGTTCCTGATGGGGAACCTGGTCACCAGCGACCCGCCCCACCACCGGATGCTGCGCCAGGTCATCAGCCATGCCTTCACACCGCGCGCGGTGTCGGTACTGTCCGAGCGGATCGCTCGGATCACCCACTCCCTGCTCGACCGCACGGCCGGCTCCGACACCTTCGATCTGATCGACACGCTGGCCTATCCCCTACCGATCACCGTGGTCGCCGAGATGCTCGGCCTGCCCCACGAGGACGTGCCGATGTTCCGGGCATGGGGCGACGCGCTGGGCGCCCTCGACGCGGCGACGGTGCCGCCCGAGGTCATGGAGGCCGAGGTCACTCCCGCCATCCGGGAGATGAACTCGTACATCCTTGATCATGTGCGGAGGCGCCGGGAAAGCCCGACCGACGATCTGCTCAGTGACCTGGCGCAGGCGAGTATCGACGGCAAGCCGTTGCGCGACGGCGATCTGATCGGCCTGATCGGCCTGACCATGTTCGCCGGCCACGCCGCGTCGATGGCCATGATCGGCAACGCGATCGTCGTCCTCGACCGCCACCCCGAGACGTTCGCGGCCGTCCGCTCGGACCGCGATCTGCTGCCGGGCGCCATCGAGGAGCTGATGCGCCTGTACCCACCCTTCTCCCGGATGGCGCGCGTGACCACCACGCAGACGGAGCTCGCGGGGCAGCAGATCGGCAAGGACGAGCTGGTGACGCTGTGGACCGGCGCGGCCAGCAGGGACCCGGGACGCTATCCGGATCCCGACCGCTTCGACATCCACCGCAACACCGGCGGGCACCTCGCCTTCGGCCAGGGCATCCATTTCTGCCTCGGCGCACCGCTGGCCCGGCTGGAGGTCAGGATCGTGCTCAACGCGCTGCTTGATCGTTTCGACGACATCGCCGTGGACTACTCGGGCGGGGTCGAGTTCGAGAACCCTATGCAGATCATCTGCCCTCGGCGGCTACTGGTGCGCGTCACCGGGCGGTCCTAGCACGGCACGCCGCCGCCGCGGCGGGTCGAACTTCGTGGAGAACATGCCCCCCGCCAGCGCCGACCTTTCCCCCTTGCCCGCCATCCGAGAGTAGCGGGCAAGGGGGCGCGTCACGTCGACGGTGACCTCCCGGTCAGCCGGTCATGTCGACGGATTGCCATGTTTGCGTACCGGGATGTCGGCGTTCTTCGCCCGCAGCGCGGCGAGCGCCCGGACGAGAGTTG
>NZ_CDWWEW010000082.1:0-15510 GCF_977966315.1 Frankia sp. CeRuru1 | reverse complement strand
CGGGCCGTGGCGTCGACCACGGCCATGCTGGCTCTCCGGCGTGCCACCACGGCCGCGAGCCGGGACTGAGCCGCCAGGAGCAGGCAGGAGACCAGCACCAGGTACGGAACCAACACCCGGAAGCCGTCGGAGGGCGTGGCCAGCAGCACGACGGCGCCGGCCAGACCGCCGAGCAGAGCCGGCGGTCCCAGAGCACGCAGCCGGACGGCCTGCCCGGCGAGCTCGCGGCGGTAGCCCAGCGCCCCACCGGCGTACCCGGTGACCAGCCCCACCGATGAGGTAATGTTGGCGGTCAGCGCCGGCAGACCGGTGGCGAGCAGCGCCGGGAAGGCGATCAGGGTCCCGCCGCCCGCGATCGTGTTCACCGCGCCCGCGAGCAGACCCGCCCCGCCCGCGAGCAGGGCATCGGCTGGTCCCACGTGTCCTCTACGCCGATGGAAGGAAGAGTGACGGGTTCAGGGTGACGGGGTGACGGGCTCGGCGCAGTGCGGCCGGTCCGGCTCAGAGGTCGAACTCCTCCGGGTTGATGCCGACCGCGAAGCACGCCTCCCGCACGACGGCCTGCTCCGTCTTGTCGAAGGTGCCGTCGGCCCCGCCGATGACGATCCCGATCTGGATGACCGCCCTGGCCTCCGCCGGCTTCTTCTTCGTCTTCGCGATCTCCTGGAGAACGGAGACCTTGCCGAACTCGAAATCGGCCTGCAGCTTGCCGACATAGTCGTTGAAGCGACGCTGGAGATCATCCGCGGGAAAGTTGCTGAGCACGTCGTTGGAGATGATCAGCGCGGCGACCCGCTGCCGCTCGGCCGGGTCGATGGTCCCGTCCGCCGCAGCGACCAACGCGCACATCGCCATGCTCGCATCGCGGAAGGCACCGCTCTTCAGGTCGTTTTTCTTGGCGTTCAGCTGGCCCTGCATCGTCTGGGCGGACTGACGCAGCTGGTTCCAGATCGGCACCCGGGCTCCCTCGCACGGTGACGTATCACTAGATAGTTCCTCGCAGGTCAACGCATGACCGCCCGGATATGCTCCCACCGGCTGGCCGAGGGTCAGGAACCGGCACCGCCGGGACCACGGCCGGCGCCGCGAACGCGGTTGAGCCGGTCCACCGCCGCCTGCGCGTCACCGATCGTGGCGAAGTCGACCGCGACGAACGTCGGGATCCGCCCGCGCTCCTGGCGACAACGCTGTGCCCGGGTGAACACGGTCTCGGCGGCGTTCGCGCCGAGGGCGGCACGGCGGCTGGGCGCGGCGGCGGTGAGCCAGTGGTTCATCAGCAGCAGCGAGGCACCGTCCACGCCCCGGTTGCGGGCGCAGGTCCGCAGATCCTCGGGTTTCTTCGCATCGAACGGGGTGTCCTCGGCATACCGGTAGAAGCTGCGCAGGAACGTGCCCGGCAGGTCCTGCCGCTCGGTGAAGACCACCAGGCGTCGGCCCGAGCCGACCATCTCGCGCAGGGTCGGCCATCGGCCGTGCGGATCCTCCGGCGGCGTCGTCACCATCCCCGCGAGGCCCGCGGCCGCCACGCCGCCGGCGATCTCGCTCGCCGGCACCTCATTATCCTGGATAATCAGCGTCACGACCTCGGTGGGATTGCGGTTCATCCAGTCCCGGACCCGGGTCAGCTCCGCCACGAAGTCGAGGGAGCCGAGCTGGCACAGGTCATGGCACAGCCAGGTGCCAGGGCGTTCCGATCGGGCGCCTCGCGTCAGCGGAGCGAGCGCGTCGCGGGTCGCGGGCGGCAGGGTCTGCAGGTAGGCGTCGACCTGGGTCGGCGATGTCCAGTGGTGCACGTCGAGCAGCAGGGCGCGCACCCCCAGGTCGAGCTGGTGCGCGATCGCCGGGTCCTGGGCGGGCCCGAGAAACCGGTCCTCACTGGTGGCCATCGCGTTGTGGGTGGCCAGGTAGCTCACCTGATCATAGCGCCGGTCGCACAGCGCCTGCTGGCTGTTGCAGAGCTTGCGGGCCTCGGCTGCGGCGCCCGGGAAGGCCGTCCAGGTCACAGCGATCATCAGGGGCAGCGCGAGGGCGAACGCCGTGGCGACCCGGCACCGCCGGCCGGTCCGGTTCCACCGAGCGGACACCGCGACGAGCAGCGACAATCCGTAGCCGACCAGGCCGGCCACCAGCGTCCAGACCACGATCCGCAGGAAGCCGCTCTCGAGCGTGCCGTAGGCGTGCGAGGAGAAGTCGACCAGCACTGCGCCAGCTCCCGGCGGCAGGGGCGACGACGGCCCGTCCAGCGAGGTCAGCGGATTCGGCAGCGCGATGCGCAGGACGACGCCGAGCAGCCCGGCACCGACGTCGGCGAGGACCACCGCACCGGTCGCGGCCCGGACCCGGGACACCCCCCGCCGCCCGGCCAGCACGACGATGCCGGCCAGGGCCGCCGTCATGATCAGGGCGAGCAGGAGGGAGACCCACACCAGGGTCGCGGCGACGTCGTGCAGCCGGCCGATCGCGACGATCATCGGCCGGTCATGCAGATCCGACAGGCGGACCCCGAGATCGAGGGTGGATCCGTGGAGATACGCCTGGAGCCGGCCAATGGCCGTCTCGTCGCCCTGGAAGACCTCCGGACCGACCAACGCCAGTGCTCCGGCGATGTTGCCCGACCTCAGCAGGGCGCGCAGCGGAGCCTCGATGCGCGCACGCGTGTCGGCGTCCACCCGGCCCAGCACCACGGGCAGGACGCGGTCGGTGTCCTGCGGGGAGAGCTCGATCGTGGGTAGGGACTTCGGCGGGCGCCCGGCAGCGATGTCGTCGAGCGCGGTGACGACACCGTGGGTGAACTCCTGCACGGTGGTGACCTGGTAGCTGGTGCCGGCGCCCAGTTCACCGGCGACGTACCGGTTGGCCAGGCCCGAGATGTTGTCGAAGATCGGCCGGAGGTCGACGGCGAATTCGACGTCGTCCGTGTCGGCCCGCAGGTAGTCGACGATCCGGTTGATCTGCTCGTCGGTCATCGCCTGGATCGTCGACGGGGGCAGCACCGTGCGCAGGTTCGCGGTGACGAGGGAGCTGTCGATCGGGAGGCCGGCCAGCAACGTGTCGACCGCGGGATCGGGCAGTACCTGGGTGTAGACGCGGTCGTAGGCGTCGGCCCGGTTCAGCGACTGCGAGTAGAAGGCCGGGTTCAGCACGGTCCGCCACGCGGTGATGACGACGACCAGCGGCAGCCAGCAGAGCAGGACGAGGGAGACGAGGGAGACGTGCGCGAGGCGCCCCCGCTCCCCTCCTCGGCGACCCACGGCCTACCGGCAGACAGGCAGACCCGGCTGGGCCCGCAGATCCGGCTGGGCCCGCAGCGCTGGATGGGCGACGTCTGCCAGCGTCTCCTCGATGCGGGCCGCGACCTCGTCCGGGCTGCCGGAACCGTCCACCGTGCGCAGCAGGCCACCCTGCCGGTAGTAGCGGCGCAGCGGTGCGGTCTCCTCCGCGAAGACCTTCAACCGGCGACGGGCGGTGTCCTCCGCGTCGTCGACCCGGTCCTCGGTGCGGGACCGGCGCCGGATGCGGTCGAGCACCTCGTCGACGTCGACGTCGAGGTCGATGACCGCGTCGAGCGGGCCGCAGGTCGCCACGAGCATCCGGTCCAACGCCTCGGCCTGGGGGTAGGTCCGGGGGAACCCGTCGAACAGGAACCCCACCGCGCAGTCGACGCCACTCTCGAGCCGGTCGGCGACGATGTCGAGCACGATCTCGTCGGGGACCAGCTCGCCCGCGCGGACGTAGCGCTCCGCGCGACGGCCCAGCGGCGTACCCGCGGCGATCTGCTGGTCGAACAGCCGGCCGGTCGAGATCGAGGGGATGCCGTGCCGGGCGCTGATGCGAGCGCCCTGGGTTCCCTTGCCGGAGCCAGGTGGACCGAGCAGCACGAGCCTCATGGCACTGAACGGTACCGCCGCAGGTCACCAGGCTGGTCGGCGAGTCCAGTCAATCGCCGCAGATCCGGCCTGGAGCAAGACAGATCACATGAATCTTCGGCCACAAAGTGCTCCGGTGTCCCGGCTGCACGCCAGCCCCGGCTGCACGCCGGGGCTGGCTGGCTCCCGGTCAGCGACGCGTCGGCGTGATGGGCTCGGGCAGGTCCGTCCTGCCCATCAGCCAGCGGTCGGTGGCGGCGGCGGCGGCACGTCCCTCGGCAATCGCCCAGACGATCAGTGACTGCCCGCGTCCCATGTCCCCGGCGACGAACACGCCGGGGACCGAGGAGGCCCACCCGGCGTCGCGCGCCACGTTGCCGCGCGCGTCCAGCTCCACCCCGAGATCGGTCAGCAGGCCGGGCCGTTCCGGGCCGGTGAACCCCATGGCGAGCAGCACCAGCTGGCAGGGCAGCTCGGTGTAGGTACCCTCGACCTTCTCGAACTTCCCGCCGACGAGGCGCACCTCGTGCAGGCGCAGCGCCCGCACGTTGCCATCCTCGTCACCGAGGAAGCGCTCGGTGGAGACGGCGAAGACCCGCTCGCCGCCCTCCTCGTGCGCGCTGGAGACCCGGTAGATGATCGGGTATGACGGCCACGGGTTGGCCGGGGCCCGCAGCTCCGGCGGCCGGGGCATGATCTCGAGCTGGTGCACGGAGAGCGCGCCCTGGCGGTGGGAGGTGCCCAGGCAGTCCGCGCCCGTGTCACCGCCGCCGATGATGACCACGTTCTTACCCTTGGCGGAGATGGGCGACTCGGGCAGATCCCCCTGCGCGACCCGGTTCGCGGGCACGAGGAACTCCATCGCGAGATGGATGCCACCCAGCTCCCGGCCGGGAACAGGCAGGTCCCGGCCAACCGTCGATCCCCCGGCGAGGACCGTCGCATCGTAGGAGGAACGCAGCTCGTCCGCGGCGATGTCGAGGCCGACGTTGCAGGACGTGATGAACGACGTGCCCTCGGCCGCCATCTGCGCGAGCCGGCGGTCCAGGACCCGCTTCTCCATCTTGAACTCGGGGATTCCGTAGCGGAGCAGGCCGCCGATCCGGTCGGCCCGTTCGTAGACCACGACCTCGTGGCCGGCCCGGGTGAGCTGCTGGGCGGCGGCGAGACCGGCCGGGCCGGAGCCCACGACCGCCACCCGCTTGCCGGTACGCAGCGACGGCGGGACCGGGACCACGGTGCCGTCGGCCCAGGCGCGGTTGATGATGCTGACCTCGACCTGCTTGATGGTCACCGGATCGTCGCCGATGCCGAGCACGCAGGCCGCCTCGCACGGCGCCGGGCACAGCCGCCCGGTGAACTCGGGGAAGTTGTTCGTCGCATGCAGCCGCTCGATGGCGTCCACCCAGTCGCCGCGCCGGGTCAGGTCGTTCCATTCCGGAATGATGTTCCCGAGCGGACAGCCCTCGTGGCAGAACGGGATGCCGCAGTCCATGCAGCGGCTGGCCTGCGTGCGCAGATGCTCCTCGGGGAACGACTCGTACACCTCGCGCCAGTCAGTGATCCTGACGTCCACGGGACGGCGCTTCGGCAGCTCCCTGCGGTGCTTGAGGAAGCCGGTCGGGTCAGCCATGCCGCTCCTGTCGGGTCCGCGCGATCGCGATGATGGTCGGGTCGTGCTTGGCGGCCCAGTCAGCCACGAGCCGCCGCCATGATGACCTCGTCGGCGACGAGCCCCTGCTCCTGCGCCTGCCGGATGGCGGTCAGCACCCGCTTGTAGTCCCGTGGCATCACCTTACGGAACGACCCGCGCACGGTGTCCCAGTCGGCGTACAGCCGGGCAGCCACCGTCGAACCGGTCTCCCGGCGGTGCCGGACGAGCAGGTCCCGCACGATCGTCTCGTCGGCGTCGCCCAGCGCCTCGACGTCCACCATCTCGGTGTTGATCCGCGCCTCGACCGGGTCGTACAGGTAGGCCACGCCGCCGCTCATGCCCGCGGCGAAGTTGCGCCCGATGGCCCCGAGTACCAGCACGGTGCCGCCGGTCATGTACTCGCAGCCGTGGTCGCCGACCCCCTCGACCACCGCGGTCGCCCCGGAGTTGCGCACGCAGAACCGCTCGCCGACGATCCCGCGGAAGAACGCCTCGCCGCCCGTCGCCCCGTAGAGCAGGACGTTACCGGCGACGATGTTCTCCTCGGCCCGCAGCGGGGACTCCTTCGGCGGGAAGACGAAGATCTTGCCGCCGGACAGGCCCTTGCCGGCGTAGTCATTCGCGTCGCCCTCGAGGGTCAGCGTCATGCCGCGGGGCGCGAAGGCGCCGAAGCTCTGCCCCGCGGAGCCGGTGAACCGCAGCTGGATCGTGTCGTCGGGCAGCCCCGCCGCGCCGAAGCGCTTCGTCACCTCGTAGCCGAGCATGGTGCCCACGGTTCGGTTGACGTTGCGGATCGGCATCTCCAGCCAGACCGGCCGGCCGTCGTCGAGCGCCCCCTCGCACAGCTGGATCAGCGAGTTGTCCAGCGCCTTGTCCAACCCGTGGTCCTGGCTGGACGTGCAGTTCAGCGAGCCGCCGAAGGGCCGCTCCGGGGTGTGCAGCAACGGGGTGATGTCGAGGCCGGAAGCCTTCCAGTGGTCGACGGCGGCGCGGGCGTCGAGCAGGTCGACCCGGCCGACCGCCTCCTGCAGGCTGCGGAAGCCCAGCGCGGCGAGGTAGGTGCGCACCTCCTCGGCGATGAAGGTGAAGAAGGCCTCGACGAACTCGGGCCTGCCGGTGAACCGCCTGCGCAGTTCCGGGTTCTGGGTCGCCACACCGACCGGACAGGTGTCGAGATGGCAGACGCGCATCATCACGCAGCCGGCAACCACCAGCGGGGCGGTGGCGAAACCGAACTCCTCGGCCCCCAGCAGCGCCCCGACGATGACGTCGCGGCCGGTCTTCAGCTGCCCGTCGACCTGCACGACGATGCGGTCGCGCAGGCCGTTGAGCAGCAGCGTCTGCTGGGTCTCGGCCAGCCCCAGCTCCCACGGGGCACCCGCGTGCTTCAGCGAGGTCAGCGGCGAGGCGCCCGTCCCGCCGTCGTGCCCGGAGATCAGCACCACGTCGGCGTGCGCCTTGGAGACCCCGGCGGCGACCGTACCGACGCCGACCTCGGCGACCAGCTTGACGTGCACCCGGGCCTTGGGGTTGGCGTTCTTCAGGTCGTGGATGAGTTGGGCGAGGTCCTCGATCGAGTAGATGTCATGGTGCGGCGGCGGGGAGATGAGCCCGACACCGGGCGTCGAGTGCCGCGTCTTCGCGATCCACGGGTAAACCTTGTGGCCAGGAAGCTGCCCCCCCTCGCCGGGCTTCGCCCCCTGGGCCATCTTGATCTGGATGTCGTCGGCGTTGGCGAGGTACGCGCTGGTCACCCCGAACCGGCCGCTGGCGACCTGCTTGACCGCGGAGCGGCGCAGGTCCCCGTTCGCGTCCGGCGTGAACCGCTCCGCGTCCTCGCCGCCCTCGCCGGTGTTCGACTTCCCGCCGAGCCGGTTCATGGCGATAGCCAGCGTCTCGTGCGCCTCGGCGCTGATCGAGCCGTAGGACATGGCGCCGGTCGCGAACCGCTTGACGATCTCCGAGGCCGGCTCGACCTCCTCGATCGGCACCGAGCTGCGCACCCCGGTACGCAGCTCGAACAGACCCCGCAGCGTCGCGTTCTCCCGGGACAGGCCGTCGACCCGGGCGGTGTACTTCTGGAAGGTCTCGTACTGCCGGGTGCGGGTGGCGTGCTGGAGCAGGAAGACGGTCTCCGGGTTGAACAGGTGCAGCTCACCCTCGCGGCGCCACTGGTACTCGCCGCCGACCTCCAGCGTGCGGTGCGCGTGCTCGGAAGCGATCGGCGGATAGGCCCGCCGGTGCCGCGCGGCCACCTCCGCCGCGATGACGTCGAGCCCGACGCCGTCGAGGCGCGACGGGGTACCCGCGAAATAGGCGTCGATCAGTTCCTGGGACAGCCCGATCGCCTCGAAGACCTGGGCGCCGGTGTAGCTCGCCACCGTCGAGATGCCCATCTTGGACATCACCTTCAGCACGCCCTTGCCGAGCGCCTTGATCATGTTCTTCTCGGCCTGCTCCCGGGACACCCCGACGATCTCGCCCTCGGCGATGAGGCTGTCGATCGACTCGAATGCCAGGTACGGGTTGACTGCCGCGGCGCCGTAGCCGGTGAGCAGTGCGATGTGGTGCACCTCGCGGGCGTCGCCGCACTCGACGATGAGGCCGACCTTCGTCCTGGTCCGCTCCCGGATCAGGTGGTGGTGCACGGCGGCGGTCAGCAGCAGCGACGGGATCGGGGCCTTGCGCGTGTCGGAGTCCCGGTCGGAGAGCACGACGATGCGGGCACCGTCGGCGATGGCCTCGCTGACCCCGGCGCAGATCTCCGCCAGCCGGGCGGCGAGCGCCGCGCCGCCCCCGTCGACGTCATACAGACCACGGACCGTCACCGAGGCAAAGCCGGGCATGTCACCGTCGTCATTGATACCGATGATCTTCGAAAGTTGGCTGCTGCTGATCACCGGATAGGGCAGGTGCACCATCCGGCAGGACGCCGGGGACGGCGCGAGCAGGTTGCCCTCCGGGCCGAGCACCCGGCCCAGGCTCGTCACCAGCTCCTCGCGGATCGCGTCCAGCGGCGGGTTGGTGACCTGCGCGAACAACTGGGTGAAGTAGTCGAACAGCAGCCGGGGACGGCTGGAGAGCACCGCCACCGGCGTGTCGGTGCCCATCGAGCCGATCGGCTCCGCGCCCGTGCGCGCCATCGGCGCGACGAGCACGCGCAGCTCCTCCAGCGTGTAGCCGAACACCTGCTGGCGACGCAGCACCGAGGAGTGCCCGTAGAGGAGCTGCTCCCGCTCGGGCAGGTCGTCCAGCTCGATCAGACCGGCGTGCAGCCACTCCGCGTACGGCGCCGCGTTCGCGAGCTCGGACTTGATCTCCTCGTCGCTGACGATGCGCCCCTCGGCGGTGTCCACCAGGAACATCCGCCCCGGCTGGAGCCGGCCCTTCTGCACCACCTTGTGCGGCGGGATGTCGAGCACGCCCACCTCGGAGGCCATCACGACCAGGCCGTCGTCGGTGACCCAGTACCGCGATGGCCGCAGCCCGTTACGGTCGAGCACCGCCCCGATGACCGTCCCGTCGGTGAACGCGATGGAGGCCGGGCCGTCCCACGGCTCCATCAGCGTGGAGTGGAACTGGTAGAAGGCGCGCAGCGCCGAGTCCATCTCGGTGTGGTTCTCCCACGCCTCGGGGATCATCATCAGCACCGCGTGCGGCAGGCTGCGACCAGCCAGGTACAGCAGTTCCAGGACCTCGTCGAAGCTCGCCGAGTCGCTCGCCCCGTCCGCGCAGATGGGAAACAGCCGGGAGAGGTCACCGGGGATCAGGTCGCTGGCGAGCAGCGCCTCGCGGGCCCGCATCCAGTTCCGGTTCCCGCGGACGGTGTTGATCTCCCCGTTGTGGGCGACGAACCGGTACGGGTGCGCCAGCGGCCAGCTCGGGAAGGTGTTCGTGGAGAACCGGCTGTGCACCAGCGCGATGGCACTGGCGAACCGGGGGTCGTCGAGGTCGGGGAAGTAGGCCGAGAGCTGGTGGGTGGTGAGCATCCCCTTGTAGACCAGGGTCCGTGACGACAGCGACGCCAGGTAGACGCCGGTCTCCCGGCGGATCCGCTTGCGGGCGCAGAACGCCCGGCGTTCGAGGTCGGCCTGGTCGAACCCGTCTCCCGCGCCGCCCTCAACCGGACCGGCGGCGGGCAGACTGCCGGGCAATGCGAGGAACAGCTGCCGCATCCGCGGCTCAACCTCGTGGGCCGCGTGCCCGACGATGTGGCTGACGACCGGCACCTCACGCCAGCCGAGGACCCGCAGCCCCTCCTGGCGGACGATGCGGCTGATGGTGCGCACGGCGTCGTCCCGCTCCCCCGAGACCTGCGGCAGGAAGGCGATCCCGACGGCGTAACGCCCCGGGGCGGGCAGCGCGAAGTCGACGACGTCACGCAGGAACAGATCGGGGACCTGCACCAGGATGCCGGCTCCGTCGCCGGTGTCCGGGTCGCTGCCCGAGGCACCCCGGTGGTCGAGGTTACGCAGCACGGTCAGGCCCTGCTCGACCAGCTCGTGACTGCGCCTGCCGTGTACATCGACGACGAAGCCGACGCCACAGGCGTCGTGTTCGAAGGTGGGGTCGTAAAGACCTTGCGCACTCGGCATCCGGCGAAGTCCTGTCCATCTTCAGGGGCTGAAGGGGGTGCGGACGACGCTGTCCGAGTGGTGTGACGGCACGGCGGCGCTGGCCCGGCGCCCCGTGTCTCTACCGAGTGTGCCACGCGACCCGCTCATGCGCCGTGATCAAATATGTCCAGGAAATCACCGCCAGATGACGTCATACCTCCCCACCCGGCCTCGGTCACTACGAGTAGGGGGAGGCCGACGGTCCGGCCGACGCCCGGGGCCCCGCCGGAGACGGCGTCTCATCAGGGCATCTGCGGCTCCTCCGGCGGAACGGCCGACGTGTGCCCACCGCTCGCCGGCAATCTCGTTGCCAGGCCGCGGCTCTGCTGCTGCGAACCAGCCGGTACGGCAGTGGTGGCGGCAGTGGTGGCAGTGGTGGCGGCAGTGGTGGCAGTGGTGGCGGTCGGCCCGGAGTCGTCGGGCACCGCGGCGGCGGGTACCGACCCGGCGGAACCAGGATCGGCCGGATCGGGACCGGCCGGATCGGGACCGGCCGAGTCGGGACCGGCCGAGTCGGGACCGGCCGAGTCGAGAGCGGCCAGATCAGGATCGACCGGATCGGGACCGGCCGCTCGCTGGTCGGCGGCACCGGCACCGGCGGTCGTCACCGTGGACCGCGTCGCGGGCCGGGAACGGGCGATCCCGAGGGCCTCCTGCTCCTCCCTGGACAGATTCGGGTCCACGGGACGGCGGGTGACCGCCAGCGCCAGCAACGCCCCCAGACAGACGACGATCGAGGTCCAGACGTTGACCCGCAGCCCGAGGATCTGGTTCGCCGTGTCGATGCGCAGCATCTCGATCCACAACCGGCCGAACGTGTAGAGCGCGACGTAGAGGTAGAACAGCTTGCCGCGGCCGAGCCGGTGCCGCCGATCGACGACCAACAGGATCCCGGCCACCACCAGGTTCCACAGGAACTCGTAGAGGAAGGTCGGCTGGTAGGTGGACACGCCGGGGATGATCTGGTGCTTCTCGTCGATGCGCACCGCCCAGGGCAGGGTGCTCGCCTTGCCGTACAGCTCCTGGTTGAACCAGTTGCCCCAGCGTCCGATCGCCTGGGCGAGGATGATGCCCGGCGCCGCGGCGTCGCCGAACAGGGCGAGGCTGATGCCGTAGCGCCGGGTCGCCAGCCACGCGCCGAACGCCCCGCCCGCGATGGCGCCCCAGATACCCAGCCCGCCGTTCCAGATCTTGATGACGTCCAGCACGTTGCCGTCCCGGCCGAAGTAGGCGTCCGGGGTGCTGACCACGTGGTAGACACGGGCGCCGACGATGCCGAACGGGACGGCCCAGTAGGCGACCTCGCTGGCCACCATGGGATCCATGCCGCGGGCGCGCAGCCTTCTTCCCGTCACGAATACGGCGACGAAGATGCCAATGATGATCATCAGGGCGTAGGCGCGCAGCGGCACCGGCCCGAGATACATCACGCCACGCGATGGGCTGGGAATAGCGGCAAGAACCACGGTCGCCAGGCTATCCCGTGGACCCGTCCATCACGCGCGGGGTAGTCCGGCCACGTGTCCCACTCGGTGCGCAGCGGGGTGGTATAGGCGGCGATAGATGTGGGCGACAGCTGTGACGGCTGGGCCGGGACGGCCGGGAGTTCACGCCGGGACGGGAGCGCGCACCCCTCCGGCGAGTGCCGCGGCGAGCCGACGGATTCCGGCGAGGCCCGCCGAGGCGCCGGCTCCGGAACGTTCCGCCTCGAGCAGGACCTTCACCAGCGCGGAGCCGACGATCACACCGTCGGCGAAGCCCGCGACCTCGGCGGCCTGCGCCGCGGTGCTCACCCCGAGCCCCACCGCCACCGGGAGCTCGGTGGCGGCCCGCACCCGGGCGACCAGATCGGCCGCCTGCTCGCCGACCGCCGCCCGGGTCCCGGTGACACCCATCAGCGAGGCGGCGTAGACAAAGCCGCGCGCGACGCCGGCGACCAGCCGGAGGCGGGTGTCCGAGGAGCTGGGAGCGACGAGGAACACCGGGGCCAGGCCGTGCGCGGCGCACGCGTCGAGCCAGGGCCCGGCCTCTTCGGGCGGCAGGTCCGGAGTGATCGCCCCGGCGCCCCCGGCAGCGGCGAGATCGGCCGCGAACGCGGCCGCGCCGTAGCGGTCGATCGGGTTCCAGTAGGACATGACCAGAGCCGGGGCCCCCGTCGCGGCGACGGCCTCGACGGTGCGGATCACGTCCTGCGTCGTGACCCCACCGCGCAGGGCCGCATCCGCCGCATCCTGGATCACCGGACCGTCGATGGTGGGGTCGGAGTAAGGCAGGCCGACCTCGACGACGTCGACTCCCGCCGCCACCATGGCCCGCATGGCCTCGATCGCCCCGTCCACCGTCGGGAATCCCGCGGGCAGATAGCCGACCAGCACCGACCGCCCCTCCTCGCGGGCCGCCGCGAACACTGCGTCCAACCGACTCTGCACCGTGCGTCCGTTCCGTCGGGCCCGAGGGCCGATGTGTCCTGTCTTTGGTTGCGCCGGTCCCGAGGCAGGGTCCCTCAGGCCCTCAGGATCCTCCCTCAGGGTCCCTCAGGCCGGCCCCCGCCGGACCGCCGGCGGGGCCCCCCGCCGGCATCGGCCTCGTCTAGGAGGTCGAACCAGCGGGCGGCGGTGTCGACGTCCTTGTCCCCCCGACCGGAGCAGTTGACGACGACGACCGCGCCCGGACCGAGCTCCCGGGCGACGTCGAGGGCACCCGCGAAGGCGTGCGCGCTCTCGATCGCGACCAGGATGCCCTCGGTACGGGCCACCAGCGCGAGCGCCTCCATCGCGGCGGTGTCGTCCACGACCCGATAGCTCGCCCGACCAGTCTCGTGCAGCAGGGCATGTTCGGGGCCGATGCCGGGGTAGTCCAGACCCGCCGAGATCGAGTGGGAGACCTGGGTCTGCCCGAACTCGTCCTGCAGCAGGAACGTCCGCATGCCGTGCAGCACGCCCGCGGAACCGCCGGCGATCGCCGCGGCGTGCCGACCGGTGGTGACCCCGTCCCCCCCGGCCTCGCAGCCGATCAGCGCGACCTCGACGTCGGGGATGAACGGGTGGAAGATGCCCATCGCGTTCGAGCCGCCACCGACGCAGGCGACGACGGCGTCGGGCAGCCGGCCGACACGGTCGAGCACCTGGGCGCGGGCCTCGACCCCGATGATCCGCTGGAAATCGCGGACCAGCATCGGGAACGGGTGCGGGCCCATCACCGACCCGATGCAGTAGTGGGTCGTGCCAACGGTGGTCACCCAGTCGCGCATGGCCTCGTTGATGGCGTCCTTCAACGTTCGGCTGCCGGACGTGACCGCGACGACCTCGGCGCCGAGCAGGCGCATCCGGGCGACGTTGAGGGCCTGCCGGCGGGTGTCCTCCTCGCCCATGTAGACGACGCAGTCCAGGCCGAGCAGGGCGCAGGCGGTGGCCGTGGCAACACCGTGCTGACCGGCTCCGGTCTCGGCGATGACCCGGGTCTTGCCCATCCGCCGGGTCAGCAGGCACTGCCCGAGGACATTATTGATCTTGTGGGAACCGGTGTGCGCGAGGTCCTCACGCTTGAGCAGGATGCGGGCACCGCCAACGTGCGCGGTGAGCCGGTGGGCGTCGGTGAGCGGAGTGGGCCGGCCCGCGTAGCTCGCCAGCAGCTCGTCCAGTTCCGCGGTGAAGCCGGGATCCACCCTGGCCGCCGCGTAGGCCGCGGTGAGCTCGTCCAGCGCTGCCATGAGGGCCTCGGGGACGAAGCGACCGCCGAAACGCCCGAAGTGCCCCGAGGAGTCGGGGAACGCCTGCCAGCTCGACGCGTCCAGACGGGCCGGACCGGAGCTCGACGGCGTCCCGGTTCCGGCGGCCGCGGGGCGAACTGACTCGGCAGCGGTTCGGATGGTCACGGTGCGACTGTATAGGGCCGAGCCCCGGATACCGGGGCACGGGCGCCGGGGCACGGGCGCCGACGGCCTCAGCGCCCGATCCGGGCCGCCGGGTGCGCGCCGGCCGCCACCAGATCGGCGACCGTCTGACGGGGATCGCCGGTGACGGCCGCCTCGCCGACCAGTACCACGTCCGCCCCCGCGGCGGCGTAGGCGAGCAGATCGTGCGGCCCCCGGATGCCGGACTCGGCGACCGCGAGCACTCCCTGGGGCACCATCGGCACGAGCCGGGCGAAGGTGCTCCGATCGATCTTCAGCGTGTGCAGGTCGCGGGCGTTCACTCCGACCAGTCGGGCCCCGGCGTCCAGCGCCCGCACCATCTCCGCCTCGTCGTGCACCTCGACCAGCGCCGTCATGCCCAGGGACTCGATCCGCTCGTGCAGGCCGACGAGCCGCGGCTGGTCCAGCGCCGCGACGATGAGCAGGACGATGTCCGCCCCGTGCGCCCGGGCCTCGAAGACCTGGTAGGGCGACACGATGAAGTCCTTGCGCAGCAGCGGGACGTCCACCGCGCGACGCACGGCATCGAGGTCGGCCAGGGAGCCGCCGAAGCGCCGTTGCTCGGTCAGGACACTCACCGCGGCGGCGCCCGCCGCCTCGTACTCGGTGGCGAGGGCAGCGGGGTCGGTGATGGCCGCCAGCTCCCCCTTCGAGGGGGAACGGCGCTTCACCTCGGCAATCACCGAGACCCGGGAGTCCCGGAAGACGGCGAGCGCGTCCTTCGGGTCGGGAACGCGTTCCACCCGCCGCTTGAGATCTGCCAGAGAGGTCTGTTGCTCGCGGGCGGCAAGATCGATCCCGACCCCGTCGAGGATCTCGGCGAGAACGCTCATCGCCCCGCGCTCGCGACTGTCGCGGTCATGCCGCCGATGGTAGGCCAGGCAGGCACGGTGGGCCCGGAACCCCCACCTGCGGCTACGATCCATAACTCTACGTAGTTGACTTTCCCGTGAGGAATCGGGTAGCGGCCCGAACACACCCATCTTCACGGACACTGCACCGTCAGCCACTTCGGATCCGCCTACACCGATCAGCTGCGATCCGCAATCGATCTTGCGTCGTGAGCCCGTTGACAGAGTGACGCGACGAGTCCGGTGAACCACCGTGTGCAGAGGCACAACCGGGCTACCACCTCGCTCGCCGGGCAACGGCATCACGAGATCCGGGCGGCCGCACGACAGGTTCTCGGGATCGGCGGCAGGTTCTCGGGATCGGCGGCCGCGGCGCGCACGCTCGGGACCGCCGCGCCTTCGCCGACCGGAAACACGCATGGCACGCCGCACATGTCCTCGAACGGACCGGACCCTCGAACGGACCGGACCCTCGGGCGGACCCGGGCAGCGCCCCAGGGACGGCGTGGCGGGCTGGCGTCGATCGCCGGCACCCCCTATAGTCGAACATGAGTTCGATACCAAGGAGAGTTCCGATGGACATCCGCCGCATCTCGCCCCCCCTCAGCGC
>NZ_CDWWEW010000081.1:0-15552 GCF_977966315.1 Frankia sp. CeRuru1 | reverse complement strand
GGATCTTGTTCGGGTAGGCGGCCAGTTCGGTGATCGTGGTGGGGTCGGTGTGCAGGATCCAGCGGTGTGGGTGGCGGGTCTCCTGGCGTCCGCGGATGCGGCCTTGCTGGCGCTCATCGGACATCGCCCGAGAGATGGGCTGAGTGCGACCGCGCCGCGGTCGACGATGTCGCCACTCTGTCTCGGCCACGACCCCGTACCCCTCGCTGTAGCGAGGGTGGTCCACGCGGCGCGCACTGAAGCCCACGCCCACCACCCCCACTCGCGGAACCGGCCGAGCTGCACTTGGATCGCATCGGATGCGGTCTCGGCGTCGCCCAACGACACGGTCTGCTCCAGGAACGCCTCTACGCCGTCGCGATAGCAGCCGGTAACAGCCCAGTGTTGGCTGGGGCCGTAGGTATCCGGACGCAGCTCGGCCGCCATGGTGACGGCCTGCGGGATGGTGAGCCTGTGGACGCGGACCGCGCGTTCGGGCTTGGGTGTCGGCTCCTCGGGGGTGCCGAGCACGGTTCTTGTCATTCGGAATCTCCTTCGTCGCTATTCGTTGATCAGATCAGCGCGTGGGCCGCGTCCGCGCCCCGTTTGAGCAGGACCGCGAACCCGGCCTCGTCGAGCACCGGCACGCCGAGGCCGCGCGCTGCGGCGTACTTCGCCGTACCGGGATCGGCGCCGACGACGACGAAGTTCGTCCGCCGGCTCACCGTGGCCGGCACCGTGCCGCCGCGCGTCAGTACGGCCTCGGTCGCCTCAGGGCGAGTCCAGCCGGAAAGCGTTCCGGTGATGACGACGGCCACGCCGTCGAGCGGTCGGAGGGCGTCGGCGCCAGGGGCGCGCGGGGTCGGGAGTCGGGTGCCACCAGGGCCAAGCCGAGCCACGAGGGCGCGGTTGCGCCTGTCGGCGAACCAGGCCACCACCGCATCAGCGGTCGCGGGGCCAACGCCCTTGATCGCGACGAGTTCCCGGGTCGGCGCCGCCGCGATGGCATCGAGCGAGCCCAGTGTGTCCACCAGCACGCGGGCGGTACTGGCCCCGACATGCGGGATCGCAAGCTCGACCAGCAGTCGCCATGCTGGCGCGCCCCGCGCGGCGTCGAGTCCCCGCAGGATGCGCTCGACCCGGGCGGGGCCGAACCCCTCCAGGTCTGCGAAGGACTCGGCCGTCAGGTGTAGGACGTCGGCGACGTCGTGTACGCGGCCGGCGTCGAGCAACGCCGTAATGGCCTCGCGCCCGAGGCCATCAACGTTGAGTACCCGGCTGGACGCGAAATGCAAGATGGCACGCTGCGCGGTCCGGGACATCAGGCCGCTACCCCCAGGCTCGGCCGCACCTCGCACCGCCCGCCAGGCTGCCTGGCGATCTGGGCGCAGTACTTCGCGAACGCCTCCGGACTGGCCCGTAGCGCCTCGTCGAGATCGACGAGCCAGCGGTGCGGGTCAGTCTCGCCGTCGCGGCGGCACTCCCACGAGGTGGAGGCCAAGACGTCCGAGAGAACGTTGGGCACGTCCGCGTCCAACCACCGGTTGGTGCCGTGGTCCACGACCCAGCCCTCTGGCACGGCCGTGGTGCCGTCACCTGCCTGGCCGCCGCGCTCGACGTCGGCCGGGCAGGTGACGACGATCGGGTAGCAGTAGTGGTCGCTGTCGTTGAGAGACATCTCGGCACCGTCCGCGAATCGGACGTACCGCGTCATCGAGGGGAATCGGACCGGGCTCAGCCGACCGAACCCCGTGATCCGCACGAAGCCCCACCAGGTGAGCATGGTGTCGCCCTCATGCAGGTTCGGGCCGGCGACGAAGGTGATGCGCTGCGGGGGCGCGCCAGTAGTAGTCATCGTCATCCCACCCACGTCAGGAACTCGTCGGGGATGAGCGACTCGCCGACCCGCTTCGCGCACGGGGCAGCGTGGCCCCCGCCGCCGCACCGTGCGCACGCGGGGGAGTTCCGGGATCGTCGGAACTCGACCAGGCTCGGCGTCCGGCCGAGCGCGCGTAGCCAACGGCGGGTCTCCTCCGGCACCGCATCCGTGAGCGCTCTGGTCTCGGGGTCCCGCACCGCGTCGAGACCGCTCCCGATGCGGGCGAGCACGACATCGCGGTAGGCGCGCGCCTCGCGCTGGCGCTGAAACGGCCCGGAGTCAAAGCCAGGTGCGGACGGGCCTGGTGGAGCCGTGACTCGCCAGCCACGACCTCGCCGGGGGTCGCTCTTCTCCACGGCCAGGCCGCCGATGATGTCCGGCCGCTTCGTCATGGCTGGGCGCTCCGCAGGCGTGCCGCCATCCTGATATGCACGTCCAAGGCCTCATCCCGGGTCGACCGCAGCTTGCGGTCGCTCCCGCCGTACCAGTCCCAGCTCGCCGCCGTCTCGTAGACCAGCGGCGGCCCGTCTCCGTCGATCCGCTGGTCTTCTGACAGGAAACTGGTCGCGACCTCGACCGGGCCGAGGTCGCAGAGGAACGAGTCGTATGCGACCACCGCTCCGGCGAGCTTCCTCTCGGTCTCCTCGTCGATCTGATTGCCGTTCAGGTCGTACCAGTTGGTCATCGGTCTGACCTCCCTTCGTCCTTGGCCCGCAGCTTGGCTAGGTGCGCGATCACCTTCGGGTCCGCGACCAGGAGGGAATGGAGATCGGGCCGGATCTCCGCGTCAAGCTCCAGGTCCTCCTCCAAGGCGTCCAGGCATTCGTGGCTGAGCAGCTGGTCACGTTCCTCCAGGAAGTACGCCCGGTCCTGGGCGGCGCTAATCCAGTGCGCGGGCGAGAAGCCGGGCGCCGACGGGTCGTGGATCTGCACGTGGACGATCTCGGGATCGGTGCTCATCGTGATCTCCTCCTGAGGATCTGGGCCCGCCATGCTGCGGTGAGCGCGGCGTAGCGGGCGGTCATGGCGGCGCGTGCCTCACGGCCGAGGGGTCCGGTCCACTCCGGCACGTCGAACCCGCGGGCAACGTCGGTCTGGTCGAGACCCCGTAGGGCGCCGGCCGGTCCGCCCGCGGCGAGCTGGCCCAGGACGTCCCACTCGTGGGAGCGCATGTCCAGGCGCACGATGTCGATGCGGTCGGCCCAGCCCCGGAACCGCCGGTCGAGCAGACGGGCGGTGGCCGCGACGGTCCGGGGCAGCTCCGGATCGAGCTCCAGGGCGCGTGCGGCGTCCGCAGTCACGAGGTAGTGCCGGTGGTGGTCTCGTCCGTGATGCCGGCGATCCGGTCGAGGATCGCGTAGCACTTCCGAATGCCGTCCTGGCACTCCTGGATGAGAGGGTGCGACGCCGCTTCGCGCAGCGTGGTCTCGTCCAGGCCGCTCACGTCGGCGGCGTGAGCAAGGAGGCGGCTGGTCAGGTCGTTCATCGCTTTCCTCTCGCGGGGAGCCGGGACACGCCGGCATCGGTCAGGAGCCAGGTCTGGCCATCTGACTCGGGCAAGCGGTCAGGTCGGTAGATCAGTCCGGCATCCCGGGCGGCGCGGGCACCCTTCTGGGTGATGACCCGCTCGCCGCTGGCGTCGAAGAAGCGGCCGGAGGAATCGCTGCGCAGGCGGAACACGCCTGCCGCGAGCAGGACGGTGTCGAGCTGCGGACTACGCTTCGAGCGAGTGCGAGCCCCCCAGCGAGGATTTCCGCGCGGGCGCATGGGCTCCTGGAGCGGAGCAAGAGCGGGGTCGTCCATCAGAACTCCTTGATCAGGTCACGGATCCGGTCGACGACGCCCAGCGCCTCGTCACTGCCGCTGGCAAGCAGGACGGCGTCCTCCATCTCGCCGAGAACGGAGCGCAGCGCCTCGGGATGGTCTGGTGCCGGGCAGCCGGCGGCGCGCAGATGGGCGACGAACGCGGGCAGGCCGTCGTCCGCCGCGGCGAGGTCGTACGCAATACCGTCAGACAGGCCCGGGAAGCGGGCCTCGGGCTCCCTGGTCATGCCGCGACCGGTGCGTCGTCGCTGGTTGCAGTGGCGAGATCGGCACGTAGGGCCCCGACGCACCGCTCGATGTCGAGCGCGTTGTCGGCGGTGGTCCAGTCGCTCTCGGCGAGCGCCTCGTCGAGGAGGGCATCGATGTCCCGCATAGCGGGAACCGAGATTCCGTCGGTTCGACGGATGTAATCGACGACACCGGCCAGGCCCGCCTTGACGGCGTCGAACAGGTCCGCGAGGCCCGCGTCGACGTCCGGGCCATAGCCCTGCAGGTCATCCCGGTCAGCGAAGGCTTCCATCGCGACCCCCCGTGATCTCGACTTCTATCGCTACTATTGGCAGTCTACGTCAGTAAGGCGATAGAAGTCGAGAGGATGAGCCGGGCAATCACTCGAAGCATAGCGCTACACACACAGAGATCCATAATGTAACGATAGAGATCGATAGGCAACGAGTTGCGGCACCTGTCGCCGCAGGTATCTGCCATGCTGTCCTCATGGCAGTAGGGCGCGATAGCGCGGCAGAGCACGAGGACGCCGGTCCGGTCGTGGACGGGCGCGGTCGTGCGGTGACCACGGGCCCCCAGTCCAAGCGCCTGTTTGCCGCCGTCCACCACCGACACGGGGAGCGTGGTTGGCCGATCGGCTCCAGGGGGAGCTCGTCCAGCTACTACGACCTCGGACAAGGACGTCCAGCACTGCTGGTCCGGCTGCCACAGTGGAGCCGGCGCATGCAGTGGACGCCAGAGTCAGCCGAGCGGGTGGCGCTACAAGGCGAGGAGCCGACTCCGCTGGAGGAGGTGCCGGCCCGGTTGCGTCGCGCTATCGAGGCCCGTTGTGCCGATCGCGGACAGGACCCGGCCGTGGCGATTCCCGAGGGCACCTGGACCGCGCTCGCTGAGGGCCGCCTGCCTGGCATCACGACCTTCGATGACCTGTTCGACGCCTTGGTGGAGCGTACCCTCCCGCCCGGCACAACCCAGGCACTCCTGGACGTCGACGCCGCGATGGGGTGGGAACCGCACTCGGCCGAGCGAGTGGCCCGCGAGGGTGCGAAGCCGATGCCCCGCGAAGGAGACTCCGCCCGCTTCGTGGTCGAGCTCGACGCCCCGCCAGGCGCCATCACCCTCGACGAGTTCTTCGCGGTCTCGGGGCGCGCCGCCGCTACCGCACCGGAGATGACCCCCGAGGATCGGGGGCGGCTGGCTGCTGTCCTTCAGCGGATGCTGGACGACTGGCAGGAGCGCCGGGGCCACTGATGCCCTGGATGATGCGCAGGACCCAGGCCAACGCGCCAGCATGACCGTCAGCGCGGCCGAATCGCTCGGGGTCGAGTGTGTCGTCCTCGGCAAGGAGTCGCTCGATACGCTCCAGCCGCTCCCCCACCATGCGTTCCAGCACGCCTAGTCGATCTGTTTGCCCCATTCGGTCCATCGACACGATGCGATGGTGTCGATATGTAGCGCCCGTGTCGCGCGCTGTCCGAGTCGTGTTGTGATGTGCGTGTTGTAGCGATAAGTAACTGATAGATCGCTACTTGCTACTATGACGTAGTGTCATAGTAGTCTTACTCTCCGTGGAATTAACTGAGCGCACCTAGGGAGAGGCTGATCTTTCACCGGGCGTCGAGGGTTACGTCAGAGTCGTCCGAGTGGCGACCGGCGAGACGGTCGCACTGATCGTGATCTCTACTGTCCTCTCCCCGGCTCGCCGCACCGAAGTGCGGCGAGAGCTCGCAGCCAAGAGCATCCAGGGCGGTACGGGGGTCACCGTATCGCGGTGCCATTGCAGGTGACATAGCGAGAGCCCGCGAGTCGGGGGGTTCGCGGGCTCTCGCCGAGAGGCTACCTCCACCAGTCTCTCGACTTCTAGCGTCTTACTGACGTAGACTGCCGATGGAACCTGATGGGACGAGAGGGAGGGGAGGTGCATGGAAGGTAACGAGGAAGACGTTCCGGGCGAGGCGGTCGCCCACGCTGGGGCGGCAGCCATCGACCGCCTCGGGTTCGGAGGTCTCCTCCGGGAGATCGGTGAGCTCGATCCGGACCAGACGCTGACCGCCCGCGAGGCGGCCGGCGTCCTGGGAGTCAGGCCCCGGACGGTCGTGGGATGGGCCAGCAGGGGGGAGCTGCCGGGCTTTCTGGCCCGGCGCTGCGTCGGCTGGCGATTCACGCCCGACAACTTGCGGGTTTTTGTTTCACAGCACTACCGGCACTACCGAGAGCGGTCGCTTACGACCGTGTAGCAGAGGCCGGGTCACGGGGTGCCGATGACCAACCAAACCCCGCAACCCGGTCGCATCTCCCGAGAGGAAGAACCGCATTGCCGCACTACACAGTGCTACTGGAGCGTGACGTCACGCTCCAGCGCAGGCAGGCCACCGAGTGGCGCGGCGCAGCCGACAGCCCCGAGCAGGCCCATGCCTCCGCCAAGGACGCCTCGCTCGCGTGGGCACCGGTCGGAAAACCGGTCCTGCTTGACGTCGGCGAGCCCGAGGTCGTGTCCGTCGCCGCCGTCTCGACGGCGGCGACATGACGTGCTGGAAGGTCCCGGTCGTGTCGACGACCGGTGGCGTTCGGCGTGAGTGGGGTATCCCGGTCAAGGCCGAGACACCGCCGGCCGCATGGCGCGCAGTCCAACAGCTCCCGGGCGCCCTGACGGGGTCCGAGACCCTGGCCTACGGCACGCCGATCCTGGTGTCGCAGGAGCGATACGAGGAGTTGGTCGCCGAAGCCGAGCAGTACCCGGCGGTGGCGTGATGGCGACCGATCCCGCGATCCTCGACGTATTCTTCGCCCTCGGGGCACTGAGGGACCAGCTTCCCCAACTCGCTGACGTCGAGATCCGGGACCGTATCGCCCGCGTGGCCATCGAGGCGGTGCGGGAGCGCGACGGCGACGTGACCGACAAGCTGCGTACCGAGAACGCGCGCCTGCGCAAGGCACTCGCCACCGCACGCAAGGTCTGCCGTCCCGAGGACTTCCAGCCCGACTCGAACTGCCGGCTCCTGGCCGAGGAGCACGAGTACCGGGTCGGCGTCGCCCTCGGTGAGATCCAGGTCCACCCCGGCTCTCTAGGTGGACAGGAGGGCAACGTTCGCCCCCACCTGCCAGAGGGACCTGAGTATGACTGACCCGATTCCCGAGCCGGTCTGGCACGCCCAGGAGGCCTCCGAGGCGATCCGGCAGATCAACCACCTGACGATTACTGACAGTGGCGGCATCGACCGGCCGGCCGATATCCATGACGCCGTATCGGCGCTGACGGAACTGGTCGAAAGACTGCCTCAGGCACTAAGGCAGCTTGGCCGGATTGCTGGGGCAATGGCCAGACGACCGGGCCTCTACGACGACCGGGGCGCCGGGTACGACGCCGCTCAGACGGCACGAGTGGCCGCGATCCTACTCAATGACGAGGACATCGCCGGCCTCGCGGTCGCCCTCGCTGGCCACCTGGGCAGCGCGGCGCAACAACTTTCCCACCTGGGGGTGGACCGTGGCTGACCCAACGCGACGCGCCGGCTACCTCGGCGCGCTCCTGGACCACCGGCATCCCGGCTGGGCAGATCGGGTCGACCCTGGGTCCATCGGGCTCGGGCCTCTCCACGACCCGGTTGGCCAGGTCTACAGGGCCACCGACCAGAGCAGGTACGACGCGGCGCTGCGCGACCTTGGCATCCACGTAGATCCGAGCGCCTACGGACTTGCCACCCGGTTCCCCGACGACGACCCCGACGAGCTCGGCGCCGCCCTCGCCGACGTCGTGCGAACCAGACAGGAGACGGATCATGGCTGAGCGGACGTCCTTCGCGCGAACGTCCTTCGCGGACATCGAGGACCGCGTCTGCACCGGGACCCACACCCCCGAGGACGTCCGCGCGCTCGTCATCGAGGTGGGCCGCCTGCGTGACGTCGAGGACATGATGGCCAGCCTCATGGCCGACCGCCTGGTGGACTACCTCGGCCGCCAGATGACCCCGCTGGAGCTGCTGGCCCACGTCAACCCGCACGTCCGCGCGCAGCTCGAGAAGCTGCATGGCGCCGTCGCCTACACGGACGCCCATGTTGATTCGGCGATGGCCCTGGCCAGCTCCGGGCGCCATAGGGCACAACGGCGGGGCCTACTACGGATGGTCCGGCCATGAGTGATCCGAGCTGGATAAAGCGCCTGTCGATCTTCGACGTCGAATCGACCGGCGTCGACGTCGAGACGGACCGCATCGTTCAGGCCGCCTGGGTGGAGATCGGCCCCAAGGAGGACGTCACCAGGAACGCATGGCTGGTCGACCCGGGCGTCGAGATCCCGCAGGGTGCCATCGACGTGCACGGGATCACCAACGAGCGGGTTCGCGCCGAGGGGGCGCAGCCCGGCCCTGTCGTGACTGAACTCGTGAAGCGCGTCGAGGGGGCGTGGGCGGCCGGCGTCCCGGTCGTGGTCATGAACGCGACCTTCGACCTCACGATGCTCGACCGCGAGCACCGTCGTCATCATGGCCGCGGCCTCGACCTCTCCCACGTGCTTGTCCTGGATCCGATGGTGATCGACCGGGCCTGCGACATGCACCGCAACCGCACCAAGGGTGGGAAACGTCGACTGTCAGAGCTGGCCAGGCACTACAGGGTCCGCCAGGACGGCGCGCACGACGCGCTGGCTGACTGCCTGACCACCGCCCGGGTGCTCTGGCGAATCGCCAGGACCTATCGGCACATCGCCGAGATGGACCTCGACGCCCTCATGGACTTTCAGGCCCAGGCCAACGTCGCCTGGGCGATTAACACCGAGCTGTACCTGCGGACCCAGAAGCGCCAGGACGACGCGGTCGTGGACGCCTCCTGGCCGTACCGACCCCTCCCGGAGATGCCATGAGCACAATCGCGGCCCTGACGGAACCAACCGAGCCAGCAGCCACCTCGGCAACGGCCGACGACGTGGGCCTTCTACTCCTGCTCGACGCGTTGGCAGCCATCGGCACCGGCCGACACGAGCGCTGCCATGGCCACGGCGCGGTCACCGACCCCGCGGGGTTCGCCCGCGCGGTGCTGGCCGACTTCGAGGATCTGGTCTCGCTCACCGCGCCCCTGAGGGCGGCACAGTGAGCTTCGAGCGGACCTACGCCCGGGATGACGTCCTGAGTGCCGCACTGCGGTTCCTCACCGTCGAACGAGCCCGCCCGCACACCCACCTCGACGCGGACGAGGGGGACGCGGACGACGAGCTTGCCCGCGCCGCGCTCCGGCTCGTCCAGGCCGTCGACGCGCTGCCCGCCGAACGGCAGCCAAGCGGCTGGCGTGCAGACGACCGGGGGGCATGAGATGGGTGACCGGTGACCGCCTCGACCCGAACCACCAACCCTTACCGACCAAAGGCGTTGAGCTACCTACGGGACTCTCGTGTGACCCTCCGGTACGTCGGACGGGATGAGCATGCTCGGCTGCTGATCGTCGCAGAAATCGAGCCTGCGTCCGGCGACTACTCCGGAGCATCGGCCGCAGTCGACGTCCGAGCTGTGGATGGCATCTGGAACTGCACCGAGCATCGCGACACGAGTAACTGTTCGCACCGGCTCGCCGTGCAGATGGTCACCGGCTGGGGCCACCTCGGCGGGAGGTGGCAGGCGTGACTACCCCGGCACTCGGACCCGGCAAGTGCATGGAGTGCGGCGAACCCTTCGAGCTCGGCGACGAGGTTGCCGAGTTTGGATACGACCTCGTCTGCGAGGCGTGCTGGTGGGAGTGCGAGGACGGCTGGTGAGAGATGGAAGAGATGGAAGAGCAGGAAGGGGCGTAGGCGTGAGAGACAAAACCGTTGCCATGAGCCTCGGATCAACGATTAGTGCGGCGGCAAGAGTCAAGCGCACCTACAGCCGCGAGGTGGATCCGAGGGTGGGCTGGGTTCCCGAGGTGGAGGACGCGGAGGCACTGTTCGCGCTGCGGTGCCGCGACCTTGTGCATGCCATCGACGATCTTCCCGAAGGCCAGCAGCCCGTTGGATGGCGGATCGATTGGGACAAGAGGTGGTGATGCGCCCCGCAGGCCGCTGCGACCGAGTCGGAGGTGACTTGGTGAGCGCGCCCAACCACAATGCGGCCGAGGTGATCCGTCTGCGCCGGGAGCTCTTCGCCCAGTCACAACGCTGGTTCGGACTCCTGGCCGCTGCCCGTGCTCTGTGCGACGCCCTGGAGCCGACCGCGGCCAACTTGTCCGACGCCCACCGGGAGCTGTTGGCCCGGACGCCCGGGTGCAACGTGACCTGGAAGAGCTGATGGCCCGGCTACGCACCCGCGGTGAGCCTGGAGCCCAAGACGAGTTCGTGGCGGACTGCGACTCCTGCGGTCGGGATATTACCGAAGAGCAGATCGGGGCCACCGAGACCTGCCAGAAGCCGCCCTGCGAAGGCGAGACCATTCACTTCTGTACTACTTGCGTGACTGCCGCGCAGATAAGCGCAGCCAACGATGAGGTGCCGTTCTGATGACCACGGCCACCGAACCTTTCATCGTCACCGAGCCGGGCGTCTATGACATCCCTGACGCTATCTACCACGCCGACCCCGTTCCGGGCGGGTCACTGTCCAGCTCGGGGGTACGCCGCCTGTTGCCGCCGAGTTGTCCCGCCCGATTCGACTGGGAGCGCCGGAATAGCCGGAAGCCTACGAAGGCGCTCGACTTCGGGCACGCCGCGCACCGGAAGGTCCTCGGGGTCGGCCCTGAGCTGGCCGTGTTGGACTATGACAACTGGCGTAAGAAGGAGGCGCGAGAGGCAGCCGAGGAGGCCCGCGCCGAGGGCATGGTGCCGATTCTGACCAAGGATCACGACGTCGTGGAGGCCATGGCCGCTGCGATTCGGGCCCATCCGATTGCCTCGGCGCTGTTCACTTCGGGGCGCGGGGTGCCGGAGCAGTCCCTGTTCTGGGTCGACAGGCAGGCCGGAATCTGGCGTCGCGCCCGGCTGGACTGGAATCCGATGCCCGCCGACCGGCGGCTAATCATCTCCGACTACAAGACCACCGAGTCCGCAAGTCTGGAAGCCATCACGAAGTCCGTACTCAAGTACAGGTATCATATCCAGGCGAAGTGGTACACCGACGGCATCAACGCGCTTGGCCTGAACGAGGGATACGAGCCGGCGTTCGTGTTCGTCTTTCAAGAGAAGAGCCCGCCACACCTCATCACGGTGGTTGAGTTGGATCGGGACGCACTTCTCGCCGCCGCAGTCGATATTCGCGTAGCCATCGAAATCTACCGAGAATGCACCCGCGCCGGGCAATGGCCCGGCTACGCCGACGACGTCAAGAAGATTTCACTACCAGCGTGGGAAATCAGGAAGGCCCTGGGAGAATTCGCATGAGCAATAATGCTGTCGCCAACCGGGGTCGCCAGGCGGCACCCGTCAACCTGCCGACCGTGAATCCGGTCCCCAACGTGGCTCGTATCAGCCAGGGCACCGCGGTCGAGATGAGCAGAGCCGCTGCCGAGGTGCTGGCCGCGATCCAGGTCGCCCAGGCTGTCCCGCGCAACATTGTGGATGCACGTCGGGAGATGCGGGAGTCCTGCTCCCAACTCGGCCTGGCGAAGCGCGCCTTCTACAGCTACAACCGCGGTGATGGGATCGTAAGCGGGCCGACCATCTACCTTGCGCAGGAGCTCGCCCGCGTCTGGCGCAACGTCCAGTACGGCATGAAGCACCTACGGGTCGACGAGGAGAACGGCGAGTCCGAAATCGAGGCGTATGCCTGGGACGTCCAGACCAACAGCCGGAACTCCACCGCCGTCATCGTGGCACACCGCCAGTACACCGGAGCCAAGCCGAAGGACCTCACCAGCGCCCGCGACATCTACGAGAACAATGCCAACGTTGGCGCCCGGCGGATGCGCAGTGCCATCTACCGGATCCTCCCGCGGTGGTTCACCGACGAGGCGGAGGAACTGTGCCGGGACACTCTGAGTAAGGGCGAGTCCGGCATCCGGTTCGACCAGCGGGTCGAGAACGTCATCGCCACTTTCAGGAGTGGAGGTGTTTCCGAGGGTCAGCTCGAAGAGAAGGTCGGCAAGAAGCGGCAGGAATGGAAGCCCGACGAGGTCGTAGAACTGGAAATCCTACTCGATACCCTCAAGCGCCGCGAGATCACCAAGGATGAGGCGTTCCCACCCGAGCGCGTGACGGCATCGGAGATCATCGGCCAGGCGCAACCGACGCCGCCGCGGGGGCAGCAGGCTCCAAGATCCGGCCAGCAGGCCGGCGGGCAGCCGAGGCAGGCCCAGCGGACGGTCCCCCAGGAAGGTCCTTACCTCGAGGGCTACGACTCCGAGCTTGGTGTCGTGGTCCCACCGGATGCCGGCGTGAGGCCGGACGAGTACCAGGACGGGGGAGCGTGAACAGGGATCATAGGGCCAGCGCCGAACTAGCCGACGCGCTACGCCGACCATGGCCGCCCGGGATGCCCGTGGACAGGAACGCCGATGGTCTGGCTCACCGGACTACCCCCGGCGGTGACATCGAGATATACCGGGCCGCTGTCGTCGTCGCCTTCCCGCGCGACCCGGACGGCGTCTGCTACGGGGAGGGGCCCACGCTCGCCGTAGCCGAGGATGCCTGCTGGGAGAGTTACCTGCGTTGGCGTGACTGCGCGGCCGGTGGCGGGGAGCCGGACGGCCGATTCGGTCCGCATGGACCGTTCCGGCCTCGCGAGGGCCGCGAGGTCCCCGGGAGATGCGCGCGATGCGGCACCATACTGGCCTGCGTCTTCCCGCCGGAGCCGGTCGACCAGACTCGGCTGCGGGAGATGTTGTGCAGAATCGCCGGCGGCAGTGTGCTGCCGGAGGGGTACCGGGCCGGGACGCTGTGACGTCCGCGACTCGAGGCGACGGCGTCCCGGCCTGTGCCGGGATGGAGCGGGTGTACGACACCATCGTGGACGCCGGTCGAGACACTCCGGCACCGATGCTCAGGTTCGCGATGATGATCTGCGGCGCCTGCCCGGTGCGGGTGGCATGCCGGGCAGGCGCCGCAGATCGGGGCGAGCAGCACGGTATGTGGGGCGGTGTCCTCGCTGACGACCTCGCCGCGCCCGCAACGTTCGAGCGGCAGATGAGTGTGCGGGTCGGATTCGAGATCCCCGACCTCGTGGAGCTGACCACAACGCTGGACGGGGACGACCGGCGCCGGGCGCGGCTCGCGCTGTACGAGGCGTTCATGCGCGAGGCCGAGCGGCCAGAGTTCCAAGGTCAACGCAACCAGAGAGGTGACGTCGCGATGGCGCCGATCCTGAGACGATACGGCCTGGCGCGGTGGCGGTGGGATGTCTGTCGGATCGAGGCGATGCGGGCCCGCGCACGGAGGGCCGCAGCGGAGGATCTGGCGGTGGCCTCGTGACGGGCGTGCGCCGGGCGCCCGGCCGGAGCGTCACCGCCAGGCCGCCCGGGTTGGAGCGCCTCCTCAAGCCTCTCGACGACTACGACGGCGAGGAGCCCTTCGACAGCAAGACCGCCGCCGAGCTCCTCGACGTGAAGCCGAGGACCGTGACGAGCTGGGCTACGAGTCGGCAACTATCCGGTCTACTCATCGCCCGGTCCCTCGGCTGGCAGTTCACCATCGCCGATCTCCGGGACTTCCTGGAGCGGCGCTACTACGCCGCCCGGTAGGCCGACGCTCGACGGGCCACGGGGGTGGCGGGCCGGGTGTCTGACCGGGCCTGCCACCATGGACTGCCGATGGCCTCCTTTGAAACGCTCCCAGCGCGCAAGCGGGACAACCGCCGCCGTGTCCGCGCCACGGTCGAGCGCGCGCGCCACCGGGCTCCTACCGCTGAGACGATGTGGCGCCAGACGTTTGACACGAAAGCCGCAGCCCGTACCTGGGCCAACAGCGCAGAGCGACATCTCGATCACGGGCACATCCCGGACTGTGTCTGCCCCTCCATGGCGATACAGTGCACCGGCGACACCGGCAAGTCCGCGCCGGTGGAACCGGAGAAGCCGCTGGCCGAGACCTTCACCCTGACGGCCTGGCGCGAGCGGTGGTGGCCGACCTACTGCCGGTCCATGCGGAAGGCCCCCCGCAGCGTCGAGGAGACCGACCGCCGGTGGCGGCTGCACATCGAACCGCGATGGGGCGCCACCTACCTGGCCGAGTTCGATCGGCTGGACATCCAGGACTGGGTGGACGAGGAGCTGTCCGGCTGGAAGGCGCCCGCAACAGTCGAGCTGATCTACAAGGACCTCCAGCTCATGTGCGCCTCGGCAGTCGACAATCGGCCGCCGATCTTGCCCTACAACCCCTGTTACAAGATCCGGCTCCCCGAGTCCAACAGCGCCGAGGCCATTCACACCGACGCAGTCGGCATGGCCCGGATCGCCGGGCGATGCGGCTCCTACTCCGACCTCGTGTGGTGCCTGTACGCCACCGGGTGGCGTTGGGCCGAGATGGTCGGCCTTCGAGAAGATCTGGTGGTCAGGGGCAACCGTGATCCAGGGGACAACGGCCCGTGTATCGATCGTGACGCTGGAGTGCTACGGGTTCATCCCACGCTGGGGTGCCTGGTCGAGGTGAACGGAACCCTCACCTCCGGCCCGCCGAAGACGCGAGGCTCAGCCCGCACCACCCGCGTGCCGGGGTTTGTCTTCGACATGATCGACGCTCAGCTTGGCTGGAAGCCGAAGAAGGGGGAGCGGGGGCCCTACGTCTGGCACGGTCCCCGCGGCGGGCTGCTGCGCCGGTCGGGGTTCAACCGGCGCGCGTGGCGCCCGGCCTGCGACGGCCGCCCGGCCGAGCCCAAGCGGCGCGGAACTCCCGGGCATCCCGGGTGGGAGCCACTGGTGCCGGGCATGAAGGTGCACGGCATTCGCCACTCCCACAAGGCGCTCCTGGAGGCGGCCGGCATCCCGGACTCCGCAATCGAGGTTCGCCTGGGGCACGCCCGTGGGGGAGTCTCCGGGATCTATTCCCATGTCCTGCCCGAGACGGAGGACCGGATTGTCAAGGTCATCCAGGCCCGCTACGAGGCTGCGACCGCCGAGTGGACGGCGGTCTGAGCCGCAACCGGCGGCATCGGCCGCGACCAATCCCACGCTCCGACGGAGGGGCAACCCGAATCCGGTGTGACGCTAGGGGTCGCAACGATTCTGTGATGTAAATCACAGTCGACGGGTGGCCTGTAGCAAGATCAATCCATGGCGGGGCGGCTGGCGGGCGACGCCGATTCTTGAGGCCCTTTTCAGTTCCCCCATGGCGCCCCCATGAAGGCCGAACGCCCCCTCCGTCAAGATCGACAAAGAGGGCGTTTTCCCTGTCGGGACGACAGGATTTGAACCTGCGACCCCCAGACCCCCAGTCTGGTGCGCTACCAAGCTGCGCCACGTCCCGTACGGCAGCAACGTTACCGTACCGGCGACCACTACGGTGACCGGGGGTCGCGTCGTCAACGGCGCGACCCCCGGCCCTCGTGCGTGGGCTCCGCGTGGGACCAGGCCGAGGCCGTCACCCACGAGGTGTCTGCACGCCGCATGGCCGCCGAACAGCAGGGTCAGCTCGCGCCCTGGGCACGCCGTCGGGCAACCCCGGCGCCGATCAGCAGGGCGCCTACTGCCGCACCGGCCAGCGGGAGCAGGGGTGAGGACCGGGGCCGGCCATCCCGCCGCCACCTGCGGCGACAC
>NZ_CDWWEW010000080.1:4209-16391 GCF_977966315.1 Frankia sp. CeRuru1 | reverse complement strand
GTGGCGGTGGCGGCCGACTGACGCCGCCGGGCATCGGGCCCGCTTCGGACCCGCTGGCGAACGATCATCCATCCCGGACGAGGAGATCCACCGATGCGAGGCACGCCGCCCGTCGACGCGCTCCGCGCGGCACTGTGCGCCGCCGCCGGGCATGCCGACGCCTACCTGGCGGGTCTGGCCGATCGTCGGGTCGGCCCCAGCCTGACCGCCGAGCACGTCCGCCACCGGCTCGGCGACACGCTGCCGGCGGGCCCGAGCGACCCGGTGGCGGTCATCGACGCGCTGGTCGACGCGGTAGCCGGCGGCCTCACTTCGACCGGCTCGGGCCGCTTCTTCGGCTACGTCATCGGCGGGACCCTGCCGGCGGCGCTCGCCGCCGACCTGCTCACCGTCGTGTGGGACCAGAACGCTGCCCTGGCCTCCCTCTCCCCGGCCGCCAGCGCCGTCGAGGCGCTGACCGGCCGCTGGATCGCGCAGCTACTCGGCCTGCCGCCGGGGGTGTCCGTCGGGTTCACCACCGGCACTCAGATGGCGCACGTGACCGCCCTGGCGGCCGCGCGGCACCGGGTGCTGGCGCGGGCCGGCTGGGATGTCGAGACGGATGGTCTCGCCGGGGCACCGCCCGTGCGGGTCCTGGTCGGCGCCGCCCGGCACGCCACTGTCGACGCCGCGTTGCGCCTGCTCGGATTCGGCACCCGCGCGACGATCACCGTCGAGGCCGACGCGCTCGGGCGGATGCGCCCCGAGGCGCTGCGGGCGGCTCTTGCCCGCGGGAGCGGCGGGAGCGGGCCGACGATCGTGATCGCCCAGGCGGGGGAGGTCAACACCGGCGGGTTCGACCCCTTCGAGGAGGTGTGCGCGCTGGCCCGTGAACACGGCGCCTGGGTGCACGTGGACGGTGCGTTCGGGCTGTGGGCTGCGGTGTCGGCGGCGGCGTCCCGGCGCGCCCTCGTCGCCGGGGTCGAGCGGGCCGACTCGTGGGCGACCGACGGCCACAAGTGGCTCAACGTCCCGTACGACTGCGGGATCGCCCTCGTCGCGGACCGCGAGGCGCACCGGCGGTCGATGTCGGCCTCGGCGGACTACTTCGTCCTCGACTCCGCCGGCCGGCTCGACCCGGTCGACTGGACACCGGAGTTCAGCCGCCGGGCGCGGGCCTTCGCCGTGTACGCGGCGCTGCGCTCGCTCGGCCGGGCGGGGCTGCGCGACCTGGTGGACCGGTGCTGCGAGTATGCCAACCGCTTCGCCGTGCGGCTCGCCGCTCTTCCCGGGGTGACAATCCTGAACGCGGTGGCCGGCCCAGCCGGGTCAACCGGGTCAGCCGGGTCAGCCGGCCCGGGTGGATCGGGCCGCGTCGTGGAGCTCAACCAGGTGCTGGTCCGGGTGGTGGCAGACCCGGAGGGCGACCGGACGGCGGCCGGGCGGGCGGCGGGCGACCGGCTGACGGCGGCGGTCACGGCCGCGGTGACGGCGAGCGGCGAGGCGTTCGTGAGCGGCACGGTGTGGCGGGGCCGCACAGCGATGCGCATCTCGGTAAGCAACTGGTCGACCTCGGACAGCGAGGTGGAGCAGGCGATCGCGGTGATCGGGGCCGCCGTCGCCGAGGCGCGGGGGACGACCGCGGCGGCGCCGGGCGGCGGCGGTACGCACCGCGGCGGTATCGCTTCGTAGTACCCGGCGGACACGACGGCGGAGGTGTCCGGACCGCGCGCGGGCCGCTAGGCTGCCGGATGAACGCCTTGTCCATCCGGCCGGCCCCCCATGATGATCATTTCCCGGCGCGCCCGCACCGGCGGGCGCCCGTTTCCACGGTCGGTGACCGGTCCGCAGCTTCGACCGGCATGCCCAGCGCGCGGGAAGATCTGACGTATCCAACTCTTTCGTCCACCTTCACGTTCACACCGAGTACTCGATGCTGGACGGGGCGGCTCGGCTGAAGGGCATGTTCAAAGAGGTCTCCCGCCAGCAGATGCCGGCGGTCGCAATCACCGATCACGGCTACATGTACGGCGCCTACGACTTCCACCAGCAGGCGACGGCGGCCGGCGTCAAACCCATCATCGGCTGCGAGGCGTACGTCGCGGCTGATGGCCACGACCGGCTGCCCGTCCGGGATCGTGCAGACCCGGCTGCGGCTGGGCCACTATGACGCCGCTCTGCAGGCCGCCGCGACCTACCAGGAGATCTTCGGCCGGGAGAACTACTTCTGCGAGATCATGGACCACGGCCTCGACATCGAGCGCCGGGTCCGCGACGGCCTGGTGGGCATCGTCCGCACGCTCGGCATGCGGTTCGTCGTCACCAACGACTCGCACTACACCTACGAGGCCGAACGGGACGCCCACGCCGCGCTGCTCCGTGTACAGACGGCGTCGACGGTGGCCAATCCCTCCTTCCAGTTCGAGGGGTCGGGCTACTACCTCAAGAGCGCCGAGGAGATGTACGGGATCGACACCTCCGACATCTGGCGCGAGGGCTGCGATACCACCCTGCTGATCGCCGAGCGGGTCGACCCCACCGGCATGTTCGCCAAGCACAACCTGATGCCGCGCTTCCCGGTGCCGGCCGGCGAGACCGAGGAGAGCTGGTTTCGCAAGGAAACCTGGGCCGGTATGGCCCGCCGGTTCCCGGACGGCTACGACGACACCCACCGCGAACGCGTCGAGTACGAGATCGGGATCATCCTGCAGATGGGTTTCCCGTCGTACTTCCTGGTGGTCGCCGACTTCATCGTGTGGGCGAAGAGCCAGGGCATCCCGGTGGGGCGAGGACCGCATAGCGCAGATCGTCATCTACGGCACGATCAAGGCCAAGGCCGCGATCAAGGACTCCTCGCGGGTGCTCGGCTACCCGTACGCGATGGGTGACCGCATCACCAAGGCGATGCCGCCCGCCGTGATGGGCAAGGACATCCCACTGGCCGGGATCTTCGACCCCCAGCACCCCCGGTACAGCGAGGCCGGGGAGATCCGCGGGCTCTACGAGTCCGACGCCGACATCCTGGACACGACCTACGGCCTGATCGTGTACCAGGAGCAGGTCATGGCCATCGCCCAGCGGGTCGCCGGCTATTCTCTCGTCGGCGCGGACCTGCTGCGCCGGGCAATGGGCAAGAAGAAGAAGGAGATCCTCGACAAGGAGTTCGTGCCGTTCTCCGAGGGAATGCGGAACAACGGCTACTCCGACGCGGCGATCAAGACCCTGTGGGACATTCTCGTCCCGTTCTCCGACTACGCCTTCAACAAGGCGCACACCGCCGGGTACGGCCTGGTCTCCTACTGGACGGGGTACCTCAAGGCGAACTACCCGGCCGAGTACATGGCGGCGCTGCTCACCTCCGTCCGCGACGACAAGGACAAGAGCGCGATCTGTCTGAACGAATGCCGCCGGATGCGGATCCGCGTGCTCCCGCCGGACGTGAACACCTCGAACACCGACTACAGCGCACACGGCGAAGCCGAGATCCGGGTGGGCCTCGCCGCCATCCGCAACGTCGGGATGAACGTGGTCGAGTCGATCGTGCGCACCCGCCGGGCCAAGGGGCGGTTCGTCTCCTTCCCGGGCTTCCTGGACAAGGTCGACGCGGTCATGGGGGTGAAGAAGAACGCCGAGGGGCAGTTCGACCTGTTCGCCTTCGACGCCGAGGACGAGCCGGGCGCGGCGCCCGTGTTCGGCATGCAGGAGTTCTCCGACCAGGAGTGGGACAAGGCGGTCAAGCTGTCCCACGAGCAGGAGATGCTCGGCCTCTACGTCTCCGACCACCCGCTGCGCGACGTCGAGCACATCCTCGCGGCGAAGGCGGACTGCGGCATCGCGTCCCTGACCGGCGGGGAGTACCCCGATGGTGCCACCGTGACCATCGGCGGAATCATCTCCAGCCTGCAGCGCAAGGTCACCAAGCAGGGCAAGGTGTGGGCGCTGACCAGCATCGAGGACCTCGAGGGCGGGCTGGAGGTCATGTTCTTCCCGCAGACCTACGAGACCTGCTCCACTCAGCTCGCCGAGGACGCCGTGGTCATCGTCAAGGGCCGCCTCGACAAGCGGGAGGACACCCCGCGGCTGATCGCCTCCGACCTCACGGTCCCCGACCTGTCCGACGCCGCCCTGAGCCCACCAGTAGTGATCATCATACTGGCGTCCCGGGTGAACCCGCCGACGGTGGAGCGGCTGCGGGAGGTTCTCGGTACCCATCCCGGGACGACGGAGGTGCACCTGCGGCTGCAGACCGCGAGCCGCACCACCGTGTTCCGGCTCGACGACCGTGTTCCGGCTCGACGACGCGTACAAGGTCCAGCGCACTCCGGCCCTCATGGGCGACCTCAAGGCCCTGCTCGGCGCCTCCGCCGTGGCCTGAGCGGCGCGGGACGGACCGGAGTATCCCTGTTACCGGGGATCCTGTTACCGGGGATCCTGTTACCGGGGATCCCCGGTAACAGGGATACGGACATGCAACACCCGACACCGTTGCGGCAGCGGGTTTCCGGGGGACGATGAGCCCAGGTAACAACCGGAGGATGCGCCGTGACGATCAGTCGAGAGCCGGCGGAGCACGACCCTGCCGAAGCAACCATTCCGCACCGGGAGCCGCGGTGGTCACCGAACGTGGCGCGGGCGACGCGCATCCTGCTCGAGAGCCTGATCGGGGACGACCCGCCGGTACGGATCACCCTGTGGGACGGCTCGGTGCTGGGACCGGACACCACCACCCGGATCCTGGTCCGCTCGCCGGAGGCGCTACGCCGCGTCCTGTTCCGCCCGGGTGAGCTGGGCTTCGCGCGGGCCTTCGTCGCCGGGGAGATCGACGTCGAGGGGGACGTCTTCGCCGCCCTCGCGGTGCGCCGGGGCATCGCCGGGGCCGGCTCGCGGCTGACCGGCGCAACCGCCCGCGCCGCCGCGACCCTGCTGCGCGAACTCGGCCCGCGCCCGCCGGCCCCGCCGCCCGAGGAGACCCGGCTGCGCGGCCGGCAGCACACCCGGGACCGGGACGCGGCGGCGATATCCCACCACTACGACGTGTCCAATGCGTTCTACCGCCTCGTCCTCGGCCCAACGATGACCTATTCCTGCGGGGTGTGGGAATCGGCGCAGGTCGGCCTGGACGCCGCCCAGAACGCCAAGCACGAGCTGGTCTGCCGCAAGCTGGGCCTGCGTCCCGGCGAGCGGCTGCTGGACATCGGCTGCGGCTGGGGCAGCATGCTGATCCACGCCGCCCGCCATCACGGGGTCCGCGGCGTGGGGGTGACCATCTCGGTGGAACAGGCCGCGCAGGCCCGCCGCCTCGTCGCCGAGGCGGGCCTCGCCGACGTCATCGAGATCCGCCTGCAGGACTACCGGGAAATCCCGGACGGCCCCTTCGACGCGATCAGTTCCATCGGCATGGTGGAGCACGTCGGCCGGGCGATGCTCCCGACCTACTTCGACCAGCTGTACCGGCTGCTGCGCCCGGGGGGGCGCCTGCTCAACCACGGCATCTCGTTCCCCGGCGACCCCGCGGGGGCCCGCCGGGCCCGGCCCGGCCTCGGCCCGGTCCCGTTGCCGAGGGGACGCGACTTCCTCCAGCGCTATGTCTTCCCGGATGGGGAACTACACGAGATCGGGGTCATGGTCTCCCTGATGCAGGCGGCCGGCTTCGAGGCGCGCCACGTCGAGTCCCTGCGCGAGCACTATGCGCTGACCCTGCGGGCCTGGGTACGCCTGCTGGAGAAGAACTGGCCGGCCGCGGTCGGCATGGTCGGGGCGGGTCGGGCCCGCGTCTGGCGGCTCTATATGGCCGGATCGGCGCTGAGCTTCGAGAGCGGGCGAACCCAGATCCACCAGACCCTCGCGGTCCGGCCGGACGCCGGCGCCGCCGGCATGCCCCTGCGGCCCCGCTTCGAGTCGCCCGCGACAGCACCGACGCCCACGACAGCACTGAGCCAGCCGACAGCCCTGAGCCAGCCGACGGCCGGCTGACCCAGCTATGCCCCGGGAACGGCGCCTACGACCCAGGAGCGGCGGAGTCCGCCACCGTGCGGTCGGACCCTTCGGTGCCGATGCTCTCGGCCCGCTCGGCGACCGCGTTCCCGGCCGTCGACGACCCAGCCGTCGACGACCCAGCCGTTGACGACCCAGCCGTTGACGACCCAGACGTTGACGACCCAGCCGTCGACGGCGCACCGTCCCGGCGCAGCACCATCACGACGGCGACGGCCGTGGCCGCCATGACCGCCATAGCAATCATGGCGGTCACCGACATCGCGTCGACGTAGCATTCCTGTGCGACCCGCAGCAGCATGTCGCCGAGGCCACCGGGGCGGAGGCCGCCGGGAAGCCGGTGGGCGACCTCCACCGCACCGCCGAGGGTCTCCCGCGCCGCGTCGACCGCAATCGTGGGCAGGCCGGACGGTGCCCGCGCCGGCACCTCGTTCCGGTAGACGGCGGTGGCGATGCTGCCGAGAACGGCGACCCCGAGCGCGCCCCCGAACTCGATGGCCGACTCGGACAGGGCGGAGGCCGAACCCGCCCGTTCGGGTGGGGCGTTGCCGAGCACGACGTCGGTGCAGATCGTGAGGACGACACCGACCCCGCTGATTAGCACGGCATAGGCGCCGAGCAGCACCGGCAGACCCCCGGAGACGCCGAGCCGACTGGCGATGCCGAATCCCAGCGCGGTGACGACCAGCCCCACGCCGAGCGCACCGCCCAGCCGCAGCAGCCGCAGCAGCCGGGGTGCGGCCAGCACAGAAATGATCATCGCGGTCGCCGGCAGCATCGTCCACAGCCCGGCGACCAGCGGGGTCAGGCCCGCCACGAGCTGCAGGTACTGAGTGGCGAAGAAACTGAACCCGACGAGGGCGAACAGGGCGAGGGCGTTGACGGCCAACGCCGTGCGCACGGCGCGGGACGCGAACAGCCGCGGGTCGATCAGCGGTTGGTCGACCCGGCGCTGCCGGGCCACGAGGAGGCCACCCAGGACCACACCGACGACGAAGGCGGTCATCGGAACGGCGGTCCAGCCGTGTTCGGCGATGCGCTTCATGCCGTAGACCGCGCTGAGGACGGCGGCGAGGGAGAGCCCGGCGCTGGTCAGGTCGAAGCGGCCGGGACGCGGATCCCGGAACTCGGGCAGGAACGCGAGACCCAGCACCAGCAGCAGGAGCATCACCGGCACATTGATCAGGAAGACGGCGCCCCACCAGAAGTGCTCCAGCATGAATCCGCCGAGCAGCGGTCCCAGCGCAACACCGCCGGAGAAGCTCGCCGTCCAGATGGCGACGGCGACGCGCCGCTGGTCCGGGTCGACGAACAGGACCCGGATGAGCCCGAGGGTCGACGGCATCAGGGTGGCACCGGCGGCGCCCATCGCCGCCCGGGCGAGGATCAGCATGACCGGGCCGGTGGCGTAGGCGGCGAGTACCGACGCGGTTCCGAACACGGCCGCGCCGTAGAGCAGGAGCCGGCGACGCCCGATCCGGTCGCCGACCGTCCCCATCGTGATCAACAGGCCGGCAAGCACGAAGGAGTAGATGTCGACGATCCAGAGCAGTTGGGCGCTGCTCGGGGCGAGGTGCGCGGTGATGAACGGCAGGGCGAAGTACAGCACGGTCACGTCGATCGACAGCAGCAGGCAGGGCAGAGCGAGCACGGCGAGACCGGCCCATTCCCGGCGGCCGGCCCGTCGTGTGCCGGGGGTCGGCCGCATCCCGGGCATCGGTTGCGTCACCAGGTCTGGCATGCGCCGACTATGGCGCGGACCGGCGCCGGGCGCCGGGGCCCAGTCCTGGATGCGGCGAGATGCGGCAGCACACTGGGGCGGCGGAACCTCCGGACGCCCCGATCCGCCGTGACCGGCCGCGTTGTCCCGCGTCGTCGAGAAAAACGCCATCGGGTCCGTGAGGCGAGGCGACATGGCAGCACGGCAGCACGGCAGCACGGCAGCACGGCGACACGGCGACACGGCGACATGGCACCCGTCTCAGCCGGAGCTCACGGGTCCGACAGGCGGAAGGATAGGTCGGCCGGGGGCACGGCCGTGTCGAGCTGGGCCTTCTGCAACCTGCCGGAGTAGTCCCAGTTCATCGACTGCCATCGGGTGACCTGGTCGAGGACCCAGCGACCGGACTGGCGGCTTCCGTTGCCAGACCGCCCGTTGCCGCCGAAGGGCAGGTGGGCCTCCGCGCCCGACGTCGAGGAGTTGATACTGACCATCCCGGCCCGCACCCCACGCCGGAACCGGAACGCGCTCGCCGCATCGCCGGTGTAGATCGACGACGACAGCCCGTAGCCGGGCAGGTTCGCCAGGTCGATGGCCTCGTCGAGGCTGCGGTAGGTGGTAACGCCGATGATCGGGCCGAACGTCTCCTCGCGGAACACCTCGTCGTCCGGGCGCACGCCGTCGAGCACCACCGGGTGGTAGTACAACCCGGAGTCGGGATCGCCGACGAAGCCGCGGCGCGGTCCGCCCGGCCACCTTCCCGGCACCGCCGGCACCGCCGGCACCGCCGGCACCGCCTGCGCCAACGAGCCGGCCGACGTCCCGAAACCGGCCGACGTGATCCGTCCCACCGCGGTGGACCCGAAGATCCGGTGATGGTCCCGGATCAGGTCGAGATGGTCGGCGAACCCGGCCGCGAACCTGGCGTCGAGCAGCGGCCCGTACAGCACGTCCCGGGTCGGGTCGCCGACGACCGCCGCGGACACGGCGGCGTCGAGCCGACGCACGAACTCGGCGTGCACCGACTCGTGCACGATCGCCGTGCCCAGCGAGGTGCACCGCTGCCCGGCGGTGCCGAACCCGGCGAACACCGCCGCTTCGACGGCGGCATCCAGGTCGGCGTCGGGCGCGACGACCATCGGGTTCTTCCCGCCGAGCTCCAGGCACGGCGACTGCAGGTACCGGCCGCACAGGGCGCCGATGAACCGGCCGACCTCGGTGGATCCGGTGAAACCGACCTTGTCGACGACGCCGGCCGCCAGCGCCCGCTCCAGCCCGAGCGACGTCGCCGCGCCGTCGGCGGGCACGAGGTTCACCGCGCCGGCGGGAACCCCGGCGGCGGCCATCAGCTCGACCAGGGCCTGCGCGCAGGCCGCCGCGTACTCGGCCGGCTTCCAGACCACGGTGTCGCCGGCGAGCAGGGCCGGCACGATGTACCAGGACGGCACCGCCACCGGGAAGTTCCCCGCGGTGATCACCATCATCACCCCGACCGGCTCCCGGAAGGTGAACAGCTGCTTGTCCGGCATCTCGGAGGGAACGGTCTCGCCGTAAAGCCGGCGTCCCTCGCCGCGGAAGAACTCGCAGGTGTCGATGATCTCCTGGACCTCGCCGCGAGCCTCGGCCGCCGGTTTGCCGATCTCCCGGGTGACGAGCCGGGCGAGCGCGGCAGCGTTGTCCGCGACGAGCCGGCCGAGATTGCCGATCACGCTTCCCCGGACCGGGGCCGGCACGTCTGCCCAGGTGCACTGGGCGTCACGGGCCGCCACCGCGGCGGCGAGGATCGTCTCCGGGCCGGCCAGCTCGACCTCGGCGACCACGTCGTCGAGCCGGGCCGGGTTGGTCGAGGGCACCGTCCGGACCGGGGTGAGCTCCGCTTCGGCCGCGCCGGGCGGCGCGCACCCGTCCTGCGGACGTCCGGCCTGCGGGCGTCCGGCAATAAGCGCACCAACCCGCCGTGGCCGTACCAGCGTCATGACGATCCCCCATCCGGTCCGCCGGGTCCATCCGGCCTATCTAATCCGCCCGGCCCATCCAATCCGCCCGGCCCATCCAATCCACCCGGCAGCCCGTCGAGGACCCGGCCGAGGGCCGCGATCCCGGCGGCGAGCTGCTCGGCGCTCACCGTCAGCGCCGGTCGGAACCGGATGGCCCGTTCCCCGGCGGGCAGCGCGAGGACTCCCTCGCGCACCCGCAGCCGCCGCAGCACCTCGTCCCGGACGGCGCTGCCCGGCAGGTCCACCGCGCAGAGCAGACCGCGCCCACGGGGATTGCACAGCAGCCGGGGGTGGCGGGCCGCGAGCTCCGTCAGCCCGGCGAGCATGCCCACGCCGAGCTCGCCGGCCCGGGCCATGAGCCCCCGCGCCTCGATGATCTCCAGGATGCGGGTGGCGCGGACCATGTCCACCAGGCCACCACCCCAGGTGGAGTTGATCCGCCCGGGCACGCGGAAGACGTTGTCGGCGACCTCGTCGACCCGCCGGCCGGCCATCACCCCGCCGAGCTGGACCTTCTTGCCGAACGCGACGACGTCCGGGCGCAGGCCGAGCTGCTGGTAGGCCCACGCCGAGCCGGTGGCGCCGACACCGGTCTGCACCTCGTCGAGCACGAACAGCGCGTCGTGGCGCCGGCAGAGCTCGGCCATCGCGGCCAAGAACTCGGCCCGCAGGTGGTTGTCCCCGCCCTCGCTCTGGACCGGTTCGGCCAGGAAGCAGGCGATGTCGTGGGGATGGGCGGCGAAGGCGGCCTCGGCCTGGCCGAGCGCGACACGTTCCGCGGCGATCACCGCGTCGAGTGCCGGCCCCACGCAGGGAAACACCATCGCCGGGCAGTCAATGCGCGGCCAGTCGAAGACGGGGAAACGCTCGGTCTTGACCGGATCGGTGTTCGTGACCGAGAGGGTGTAGCCGCTGCGTCCGTGGAAGGCGTTCCGCAGGTGCAGAACCCGACGGCCGAGCGCCGCGGGACGGCCGTGTGCCGCGTTGTGCCGGCTCTTCCAGTCGAAGGCGCACTTGAGCGCGTTCTCCACCGCCAGGGCCCCGCCCTCGACGAAGAACAGATGCGGCAACTGAGGATCGCCGAGGACTCGGGCGAAGGTCCGCACGAACTCGGCGTAAGCGACGGTGGCGACGTCCGGATTCGCCGGTTTGTTGACCGCCACCCGACCCAGCCGAGCGACGAAGCCCGCGTCGTCGACGAGGCCCGGCGGGTTGATCCCGAGCGGCGCAGACGCGAAGAAGCTGTAGAGGTCGAGGTAGCGCCGCCCATCACGGGCGTCGACAAGCACGCTGCCACGGCTCATCGCTAGGTCGCAGACGAGGTCGAAGCCGTCGACGAGGACGTGGCGACCGAGCGTGCTCAGCACTGCGTCCGCCGACAGCCCCTCCGCCGGCAACCCCTCCGCCGGCCGGGCACCGGATGCAGACACCTGGGCTGGCTGCAGGGGCTGGGCTGGCTGCAAGGGGACGACCATCCCGCTCTCCTCCCCCCGGACCACTTCCATCCGGATCCCGTCGCCACCCCACGAGCCGTCTCGGCGATGTCGATCTTCTTACGAAGATATCTTTGCAATATTACGATACAACCTCTAATTCTTTCGTTCTATACCGAGTATGGGCCAAATCTTCTCGCGAAGGTCGTCAGGGCGTAACGGCGGCGCGTCGACCACACCGCACACATCAGGTAACGGATCCTTGACACAAAGCGAAGACGACGCCGTCAGATAAGTGCAGGGGACCGCACGGGAGACAATCGGCGCATCTCCACCCCGCACCGTCGCGAGGTGCGCCGGAACCGCCGGGCCACCCGACACCCGGGCCGCCCACGACACCCGACGACGGAGAGAAGGCAAGCGGCGTGCTGACGCCCCTGACCACGGACGACCCCCGGCGCATCGGCCCTTACCGGCTGGCGAACCGCATCGGCGCGGGTGGGATGGGCGTCGTTTACCTCGGCTTCGACACCGGCGGCAAGCCGGCGGCCGTGAAGGTGCCGTCGGCCGGACTCGCCGACGATCCCGAGTTCCGGTCCCGTTTCCGGCACGAGGTCGACGCGGCCCGCCGAGTCAGGGGCAGCGCCGTCGCCGCCGTGCTCGACGCCGACCTGACCGGGCAACGGCCGTGGATGGCCACGGAGTACGTCGAGGGCAGGAACCTGGCGGACGCGGTCGCCACCCGCGGCCGGCTCGACGATCGACTGGTCCAGGGACTCGCCGTCGGCCTGGCCGACGCCCTGGTCGCGATCCATGCCGCCGGGGTGGTGCACCGCGACCTCAAACCGGCGAACATCCTGCTCACCTGGGACGGCCCGAAGGTCATCGACTTCGGCATCGCCCGCGCCGGGGACAACACGAGCCACACCCGGACGGGCATGCTGATCGGCACCCTGGTCTGGATGGCGCCCGAGCAGCTGCGCGGCGAGCGGGCCCGCATCGGCGCGGGCGCAGGCGTCGGCGTCAGCGAGCCCGACGCCGGTGGCGACCACGGCGGCG